>NZ_JBHWGV010000053.1:23047-44089 GCF_042732955.1 Kitasatospora sp. NPDC059747
CCTGACCCGCCACTACACCGTGCGCGGCGCCGGCGCCGACGGCACCCCGCTCACGCGCGACGTCTACGTCGACGCCACCGCCGGCGTCGTCGCCCTCGCCCACGACGCCCGCACCCCGTCCACGGCCACCGCCGCCGCCCGGCCCGAGGCCGTCGCGCCCAACGCGGCCGCCCCCGACCCGGCCCCGGCCACCGTCACCCCCGCCACCGGCACCGCCCCCGACGTCCACGGCAAGAGCGCGAACGTCAACATCGGCAAACTCCCCGACGGCACCTACCAGTTCACCGACCTCACCCGCCCCGCCGCGATCACCACCTACGACGCGGCCGGCCGCGACGTCGGCGACTTCGGCACCATCCCCGCCGACGCCCGCCCCGCGAGCTCCCCGACCCCCGACTTCCCGGCCGCCACCGGCACCGACGGCGCCACCGACGCGCACCTCAACGCCGGGATCGTCTACGACTTCTACCGCGACCGCCTGGGCCGCCTCGGCCTGGACGGCAAGAACGGCCCGATCGTCTCCGTCGTCGACGTCACCGCCGGCGGCCGTCCCTACCCCAACGCCTACTGGGACGGCAGCAAGATGATCTACGGCAGCGGCAACGACACGTACTACCCGTTCTCCGCCGCCCTCGACGTCTCCGCCCACGAGATGACCCACGGCGTCATCGCCAACAGCGCCAACTTCGCCTACCTCGGCCAGTCCGGCGCCATGGACGAGGGCCTCGCCGACTACTTCGGCAACGCCATCGAGGTCACCACCCGCGGCATCGCGATGAACGACCCCAGGGCCGCGCTGCTCGGCGAGGACCTGTGCCGCACCGGCACCCCGCAGGCCTGCGCCACCCGCCACCTCGACGACCGCCACACCACCGTCGACGACTACGTCGGCGCCTCCCTGGCCTCCGACAACGGCGGCGTGCACCTCAACTCCACCATCTTCAGCGGCGCCCTGTGGGACATCCGGCGCACCCTCGACCCGCTCACCGCCGACCGCGTCGTCTACCGCGCGCTCACCGAGTACATGACCCCGCTCGACGACTTCGTCGCCGGCCGCAACGCCGTCCTGGCCGCCGGCCGCGCCGACGGCCTGACCCGCGCCCAGCTGCGCACCGTCGCCGCCGCGTTCGACGCCCACGGCATCAAGGCCGGCTGGCAGCACCGGCTCGGCCTGGACAGCCGCACCCTGCTGCGCGACATCACCTCCACCATGGCCGCCCCGGTGGCCGCCGACGGCCACTGGGTGATGCTGGGCAACACCGACGCCACCCGCAGGACCACCGCCCTGTACACCGGCACCGTCACCGGCGGCGGCACCCCCGTGCGCCTGAGCCCGGACGACGGCCGCTACCACAGCTGGGCCGCCACCGACGGCACGAGCGCGGCGTGGCTGGCGGTCGGCAAGGACGCCCAGGGCGTCTTCGGTTTCGAGGTGCTGGCCGCGCCGCTGTCCGGCGCAGGACCGGTGCGCAGCGCCTACCGCTCCACCAACCAGCAGCCCGGCAACATCCGGACGGCCGGCGGCGACGTCGCCTTCACGCTCCGGGACTTCGCCACCGACACCACCCGCGTCCATGTCGTCCACGCCGACGGCTCCCCGGAGACCGTGATCCCGCTGCCCGCCGGCCACCACGCCGCCGGCCTCGACCTGAGCGGCGGCGTCCTCGCCTGGACGGAGGGGTGGATGTCCGGCCAGGACTACGTCACCGCGCCGACCACCTACTCCCTGGCCGAGGGCAAGGTCACCGCCCAGTACGTGCCCGCCGACCCGAAGAACCTGGCCGACTCCGTCCACCTGGCCGGCGGACGCGTGCTGTGGGTCCAGAGCCCCGCCGCCGGGCGCGCCACGATCCGCTCCGGCGCCCTGGACGGCTCCGGCGTCACCGACCTCCTGCCGGCCGCCTCCACGGCCCCCGAGCCGGCCACCCTGACCGTCTCCGACCGCGCGGTCACCTACGTCTCGCGCACCGGACGGGTCACCGACAACTGGACCAACGCGCAGACGGCCAAGCTGTGGCAGCTCCCGCTCACCGGCGGCACCCCCGAGCGCGTCTCCTGCGACCGCGGCTCCCAGGACGCGCCCGCCGCCGACCGCGGCACCCGCGTCGTGTGGCTCGACGCCACCGCCGGGCGCACCGACCTCGTCACCCGTGAGCGCCCCGCCGGCGCTCAGTGCGCCAGCGAGTCCGCGCCCCGGTAACCCTCCGGGACCCCGTCGGCGAAGATGGCGTCGGCGTCCATGTGGCGGGTGCGCAGCGGGAGGATCTCCCGGTACGCGGGGGAGTCGTACCACGCGCGCACCCGCTCCCGGTCGGGGAACTCGATGACGATGACGTCGGTCCCCCAACTCCCCTCGACCACCTCGACGTTCCCGCCGTGCACCACGAACCGGCCCCCGAACGGCTCCAGGGTGGCGTCGATGCGCTCCAGGTACTCCACGATGTCGGGCCCGAACTCCACCGACCTGACCTGGGCGATCGCGAACGCGCTCATCAAATCCTCCTCGGCCTACCGCTGTTGTCGTCTGCTGTTCCGCGCTGACGTCGACGACGGTAGGCCGTGGCGTACCGCCCGCGAATCCGTCACGCATAGGTAGGGCGACCGGCCATGGCCCCCGTCGTCGGGACACCCGAGGCCCCGGCCGGGACGCCCCGCGGAGCCCGCGCGGCACGTCGGGTTCGGCCCCGGTTCACCCGAGGTTGCCGATGTGGCGCTTTGGTGTCGATTTGCGCTTTGACGTGCAGGGATGGAGTCGATACCGTCCGGTTGATCATCTTCACGGCCGGCTCTGGGGGGCGTTGGCGTCTCCCCCGGCGTGTCCTTCCTCGGGAGAGTTCGTGCAGCGCAGAATGCGAAGAATGGCCTGGCCCGTGGGCCTGGCAGTGGCGATACCGGTGGTGGCCGGGTCGGTTCCGGCGGTGACGGCATCGGCTGCGGATGCCGTCGCACCGGCGGTGGTGGAGGACTTCTCCTACCCGGGCGCCGCGAAGATCCTGGCGGACCACAACATCACCCTCAAGGCGGGCGACGGGCACATCGTGCTCGCCGACTGCGCCTCGGGCCCGGGCCTGGTGGAGCTGTACAGCCGCTCCGCGAACCCGAGCCAGGTCTGCTTCAAGATCACCGGGCGGACGGGGTACCTGTCGCTGGAGATCCCGCAGATCTACAACATCAAGGGCGACGACCACGCGATCAAGGCCACGCTGAACACCGCGGGCACGGTCACCAGCGTCGACGTCAACAAGAACGCCTGGACCCCGGTCGGCGAGGGCGGCACCAGCGGCTCGACCACGCTGCTGGAGCTCAACGCCACCGACGGCCCCGCCGCGACGGCCCCCGCCGGCGCCTACCCCGCGGTCGGCGCCCTGACGATCGGCCAGCCCGGCCGCCCCGGCTCGCGCGCCTGCACCACGACCCTGGTCGACCCGCAGTGGGTGCTCACCGCGGCCGCGTGCTTCGGCGACAAGCCCGCCGCCGGCGCGCCCGCCGCCCAGAGCACCGTGACGATCGGCGGCCGCACCATCCCGGTCGTCGAGATCGCCCCGCGCACCGACCGCGACCTGGTGATGGCCCGCCTCGGCGCGCCGGTCTACGACATCACCCCGGTCGCCGTCTCCGCCACCGCGCCCGCCACCGGCGAGGACCTCACCGTCGCCGGCTACGGCCGCACCGCGACCACCTGGGTCCCCGCCGCGCCGCACACCGCCGCGCTCACGGCCGCCGCCGTCAGCGCCGGCGCAGTCGACCTCACCGCCAAGACCGCCGCCGACACCGTCTGCAAGGGCGACTCCGGCGCCCCGGCGCTGCGCGCCAAGAACGGCGGCTTCGAGCTCGCCGCCGTCACCAGCCTCGCCTGGCAGGGCGGCTGCATCGGCGAGACCGAGACCCGCACCGGCGCCTCCGAGGCCCGCGTCGACGACCTCGCCTCCTGGGTGACGGCCACCGCCGCGTCCTCCGGCACGCTGATCAAGCCCGGCACCAAGCTGACCGCCGGCCAGTCGATCACCGGCCCCGGCCTCAAGCTGACGATGCGCGCCGACGGCGACCTCGTCCTGACCCACCGCCAGGCCGACGGCGGCGTCCTGTGGGACACCGCCACCGGCGGCAACAACGGCGCCTGGGCCTACATGCAGCCCGACGGCAACTTCGTCGTCTACAAGGCCGACGGCAACCCGGCGGCCGGCACCGGCGGCCTGTGGGCCACCGGCACCTACTTCAACAACGGCGCCTACCTGAAGCTGCAGAACGACGGCAACTTCGTCCTCTACAAGGGCAACGGCGGCGAGGGCGCCGGCGGCGCCCTGTGGTCGACCAGCACCTTCCGCGGCGACGCCACGATCAACGGCAACACCCGCATCTCGGCCGGCCAGTGGCGCGAGGGCCCCGCCTCCGTCCTGGAGGTCCAGAAGGACGGCAACGTCGTCCTCTACCGCCGCAGCGACGGCGCGGCCCTGTGGGCCAGCGGCACCGCGAACAACCCGGGTGCCTGGGCGTTCATGCAGACCGACGGCAACTTCGTGGTCTACAAGGCCGACGGCAACCCGGCGGCCGGCACCGGCGGTCTGTGGGCCAGCGGCACCTACATGTTCGGCGGCAGCCACCTCAAGCTCCAGGACGACGGCAAGCTCGTCATGTTCAAGAGCGGTGACGAGACCCTCGCCACCACCGTCTGGAGCAACGCCACCCTGCGCCCGATCAGCCAGCTCAACCCGGGCTACCGCCTGAACGCCAAGACCACCTGGCTGGAGATGCAGTGGGACGGCAACCTCGTCCTGCACCGCAACAGCGACGGCGCCGCCCTGTGGCAGAGCAACACCACCGGCTGGGGCAACTTCCTGAAGATCCAGCAGGACGGCAACGCCGTGGTCTACAAGCTCGACGGCACCACCGCCCTGTGGAACTCCGGCACCTTCTGGTCCGGCGGCTCCTACCTGAAGCTCCAGGACGACGGCAACCTCGTCGTCTACAAGGCCGACGGCGGCGAGGGCATCGGCGGCGCCATCTGGAGCAGCAACACCTTCGTGAAGTAGTGCAGTAGTACCGGGCCCCGTTCCTCCCGCTCCGGCCGGGGGAGCGGGGCCCTTTTTCTTCCGGCTCAGCCCAGCAGGCGCAGCCTGGTGGCGGCGATGCCGACGCGCACGGTCTGCCCCCAGGTGAGGTCGAGGGCGTCGGACTCGATGCCGTCGCCGAAGGCCACCAGGTGCTCGGACTCCACCGTCAGCGCCAACTGATCCCCGCCGTCCAGCAGTCCGTGGACCCGGCTGGTGCCGGTGGCCGGGGACGGCCAGGCCTCGCGGACGAACCAGGCCAGCGCCGGGACGCCGGGCGCGGGCAGGACGAGCGGCGCGCCGCGCTCCAGCCACGCCGAGCGGCACCAGCCGGTGGCGCCCGTCCCGGTGCCCACCAGGACGCCCGACGACGCCTGCGCCTCGGCGGCGTCCCCGGCGCTCCCGGCCTCCCCGACCGCCAGGCGGTAGCGGGCCGTCTGATCGGCCAATTCTTCTGCCTACCTGGCCTTTTATGGCCAGGTAGGCGATCCCTGTTCCGGAGCCACGAAGTAGCGCAGGCCGAGTGTCAGTGGCGTGTTCTAGGTTGATCGCAGCGCCTGAAGGGGGTGTTCCACAATGCTGTCTGGTCGCAGGTACCGGCTCGAACTCGATGCCGCGCAGGCTGGGCTGTGCGAGATGTTCGGTGACGTCTGCCGGGCGGTGTGGAATACCGGCCTGGAGCAGCGTCGGGAGTACCGGCGGCGGGGTGCGTGGATGAACTACGTACCTCAGGCCGCCGAGCTGGCCGAAGCGAAGGAGGACTTCCCGTGGCTGGCCGAGGCGCCGTCCCACGTGTTGCAGCAGACCCTTCGGGATCTGGACCGGGCGTGCCGGGAGCACGGGACGTTCAGGGTCCGGTGGCGTTCCAAGGCCCGCTGGTCGCCGTCGTTCCGGTTTCCGGCAGGGAACCGGATCATGGTGGAGCGGATCGGCCGGAGGTGGGGCCGGGCGAAATTGCCGAAGCTCGGCTGGGTCCGCTTCCGGTGGTCGCGTCCGCTCGACGGGGTTGTGCGCTCGGCGACCGTCACCCGCCGGGGGCGGCACTGGTTCGTGTCGTTCCTCGTGGAGGACGGCCGGGCCACGCCCGAGCGGCACGCGATGCCGCAGGCCGCTGTCGGAGTCGATCGGGGCGTCAGGATCGCCGCGACCACCAGCGATGGCGACTTCCACGACCGCCCGTACGTCACGCCAGGTGAGGCGAAGCGGCTGCGGCGATTGCAACAGAGGCTCTCCCGGTGCGAGCGCGGCAGCAACCGCCGCAGGTCAGTGCTGGCCAAGATCAACGCCATCACCGGCCGAGTCCGCGACCGCCGCGCGGACTTCTGCGCGCAGACCGCCGCCGAGCTGGCCGCCTGCAACGCGGTGGTGGTGCTGGAAGACCTCCGCACTAGAAGCATGACCGCGTCGGCGGCGGGAACGGTCGAGGAGCCCGGCCGCAATGTCCGGCAGAAGGCAGGGCTGAACCGTGCCATCCTGGACAAGGGATGGCACCTGCTCGAACTCGCGCTGCGCAACGCGGCGCGCACTACCGGCACCGCTGTGGTGCTGGTCAATCCCGCGTACACGTCGCAGACCTGCCATGCCTGCAAGCACGTGGACCCGACGAGCCGCGAGAGCCAAGCGGCCTTCGGGTGCACCGCCTGCGGGCACCGGGATCACGCCGACGTGAACGCGGCGAAGAACATCCTCAACGCCGCAGGGCATGCGGTGTCAGGGCGTGGAGACCTCGGCACTAGCCGGTCCGTGAAGCGTCAACCACCGGTCACGCGCACACGAACGGGGCGAAGCTCCCGCGCCGCACGCGTGACCGCAATCCCGGCTTGTAAGGGTCGGGAGGAAGTCAAGCGGTAGGTGAGGGTGGCCTGGACGGTGACGTCCTGGAAGTCGGCGGTGCGGGCGTGGAAAAGCATGGCGAGCTCGCGGTCGTCCACCGGGACCTCGGAGATCGCGGCGGTCAGCGGCCGGAACCAGAACGCCAGGCCCGTGCCGTCGTGGGCGACCCTGCCGCGGCGCAGGTGGCGGATGTGCGCGGTGGGAACGGCGCGCAGGTGGCGCATGCCGAAGCGCCTGGTGATGTCGGCCATCGTGGAACCCCTTTTCGTCGCCTTGACGATATGGGGCGACCCCGCTTCTCGTCAATCCGACGAGAAGCGGGGTGGGGGCCGGTCAGCGGTGGGCGGGGAACTGCACCACCTGCTGGTAGGTCGGGCGGTTCTGCCAGGTGGTCTTGGCGTCGGTGACGCCGCCGAGCGGGCGCTGGATGACGGTGTCGGCGCACCACTGGTCGCCGGCCGCGCAGTCGCCGTCGCCCGGGTAGACCTGGGCCGGGCCCTGGGCGGCCGCCTGCGCGAGGGTGTTCAGCAGGACGGTCCGGCAGGCCGCGAGGTCGCCGCCGCCGCAGAACGGCCGGGCCAGCGGGCCCGCGACGCCGTCGCCGAGGACGGCGCGCAGGTCCTTGTCCAGGTAGCTCCACCAGCCGTACTGGAACGACGAACCCTTGTGCGGGATCGCCTCGTTGGCGCTGACCGGGCCGCTGCCGCCGCTGCGGCCCGAGGGCGACTCGTCGATCTGCAGCGCCCCGGTGAGCGCGGTGAACAGCTGGTCGCCCAGGCCCGGGCGCATCACGCCGTCGGCCAGCAGCGGCCACCACGCGTCCATCACGCGGATCGCGTCCGCGTCCGCGTACGCCCCGCTGCCGGGCGAACTCTCGTGCCGCGTACCGCCGTCGGCCAGCCACGCCTCCAGGTTCTGCAGCGCCGCCAGGGCGGCGGGGTCGGTGACGGGGGCGCTGCGCAGGACGCGGATCAGGTCGGGCAGGACGTCCTCGGCACGCAGGTCGGTCAGGGCCGCGCCCTCCATGGCCCGGGTGAGCGCGACCCGGCTCACCTTCCCCTGCTGCACCAGGGACTTGACGCGGGCGTCCAGCAGGTTGGCGCGGTGCACCGAGCCGTTGCCGAAGCCGGCCGCCGTGTAGCCGGTGGCCTGCTTGTTGTTCCACGAGACGTAGTAGTCCTGGTTCACGGACTGCGGGTGCTCGGCCGGCGGGGTGTAGCGGGCGGTGTTGCCCGCCGGGTCGAAGTCGGCCCACTCGTAGGCGGGTTGGGCGAGCACCGGCAGGCCAGGGTCGACGCCCGGGGCGCGCACCGGGTTGGACCCGGAGTTGTAGTAGGCGATGTCGCGCGAGTCGGCGTAGAACCAGTTGAACGTGTAGTTGATGTCCTGCGCCGCCTGCTGGAAGCTCGCCGCGTCGTGCACCGCCCCCGGGTCGTTGAACTCCTGGAAGCCGATGATGGAATCCGCCTCGTGCCGGTAGGTGGAGCGCAGCGAGGTGAACGCCACCGGCGCCCCGCCGACCGTGCCGCGGGCGCTCACCAGGCCGTAGTTCGTGCGGTACGACACCAGCGTGTAGGAGCCGGCCGGGGTGGAGTCGGCGGTGGTCGGGCTCCACGCGTCCTTGCGCTCCAGGCGCTCGAACGGCGTACAAGTTCCGTGCCACAGGTAGGAGTTGGACGAGGTCGTCACCGGCGAGCCGTCGCTCGTGCACAGCGGCACGGCGTAGGTGTCGGTGATGTCCTGCCCGGCCGAGGTGGCGCTCCACGCGTAGTCCTGCCCGCGCCCGAGCTCCACGTAGAAGCTCAGGCCCGCGAACGCCGCGCCGCGCGCGCTGATGCCCGGGCCCTGCAGCTCCTCCAGCATGAGCAGCTGCGGCGCGAAGTAGCCGGTCTGCGGGCCGAACACCGCCACCGGGTGCCCGTCGTCGGTGTGCGCGCCGGAGACCAGCAGCGCGTTCGACATGCCGTGCTTCGCGCTGAGCAGGTTGCCCGGCAGCACGCCCTTGGCGCCGGTGGCCGCCGACTGCGCGGACCCGGTGGCGTCGTAGACCTCCGGCTCGCTCACCACCGACCCCGGGTCGGGCATCGCGACGCCCCGCGGGTCGTCGGGCACCGTCGCGTACGGGAACGCCTGCCCGTCGTGCAGGGTCTGGACGGCCTCCGGGTCCTCCGCCTCGCGCAGCGAGCGCCACACTGCGTCGCCGGCGTCCTTGCCGTAGCGCGCCTCGGCGGCCGACTTGACCTGAGCGGAGGCGAGTTCACCACCGCCGCCGGAGCCGAACAGCGCGCCGATGACGGAGGCGAGGGCCACGAGGTCGGTCAGGGTGAACGGCGCGATCGACCCGGCGTTGGTGATCGGGTCCACGTGCCCCGTCAGGTCGTACTCGCCCGGGAACGTCCGGGAGTCGTACGCCTGCTGGATGTACTTGTTGATCCCGTCGAGGTACGCCGAGGCGTCCGCCAGCGCCTGCGCGGCCCGCCCGCCGCGCGAGGACAGCACGTCGATCTGCTGCTGCAGCTCGGCCTCGGTGTACGGCGCCGCGCGCCAGAACGTCTGCTCCAGCTGCCGGTTGGCCGCCGCGCCGCCCGCGAAACCGGACAGCTCGCCGCGCCCGACGTGCCGGAACAGGTCCATCACCCACAGCCGGTCCTGCGCGGCCGCGTAGCCCGCGCCGAACTCGGTGCCGTAACGGGTGGTGCCGGTGACGTGCGGCACGCCGGTCGCCTTGTCGCGCACGATCGTCACGTCGGAACGCGGACTGGCCGTGCTCGCGACCTGGTCCGCCGGCACGCCGAACGACGCGTCGTTGAAGAAGCTCCGCAGCCCGGCCTCCGTCAGGCCCGGGTAGCCGGAGGCGAGCGAGGCGTACGGGCCGAGCTGGTCGTCGGTGTGGGCCGGGCGGGTGCCGAACACCCGGTTCAGCAGGATCTCGGCGAGCGTGGCGTTGCCGTTCTCGCCGGGCGGCAGGATGTCGTTGCAGCGGCCCGCGCAGTAGTCGGCCGCTGCCGCCGTGGCGGGCGCGGCGGCCGTGGGCGTGGTGGCGAGCGCGGGTACGAGGAGCAGCGCAACCGCCAGTACGGCGGCGAGCAGCCGGGGGAGGGGTAGGGGGACGTGGGGGCGTCGGGGCACGTCGAGCTCCTGGGTGGGGAAGCTGCGGGGGCCTCGACGGTAAGGGTGTTACCCGCCGGTTTTCTAGGGGCGTGCATGCCACTTCACCGTTTCGCCACCATGGCTGACGACGCGTCAGTTCGGGAGCGTCGTCTCCGTCAGCAGCAGGGGCACCGGCAGACGGTCCCCGATCAGCGCCGCCAGACGCCGGGCCTCCGCCTCCGTGAAGCTCCCCGAGATCACCGCCGCACCGCCCGGCACCGCGGAGGCGACGGCCGGATGCGACACCACCGCGCCGTCCAGCACGATCGCGAACTGATTGGCGGGCGACGGCTGCGCCGCCAGCCGGCCCGTCACGTCCGCGAACGCCTGCGCCCCGACGGCGTCGAACGTCAGGTCGATCTGCCAGCCGGCCCCGTTCTGCGTGTCCTCGACCGCCTTCACCGCCGACACGTCCGTGCCGTCCACCGCCACCGGCCCCAGTGCGAACCCGTACCAGATCCCGTTCTCCGCGGCGTACCCGCACGCCACGGCCGGCTTGCCGGAGGCCGACTGGCGGTCCGTCCGCTGCGCCGCGTCCGAACAGTTCGGCACCTGGAGCGTCGTGGTGGGGTCGGCCGACACCGCCCCCTGCGCCGGCGCGCCGTTCGGCAGGGACGGCGCGAGCGCCAGGACCGGACGGAACCCGAGGTGCCCCTGCTGCGCGAGCGCCGCGAACTGCTCGCGCGTCGCCCCGGCGGCCGACAGCGACACCGCCGCACCCCTGACCTCCACCTTCGGCGCGGCCAGCCCCATCGCCTGCGCCCGGCGCTGCAACTGGTCGGCGACCTGCCGCACTTCGGCGGGGGAGGGGGAGCCCTGCAGCGTGTACGTGGCCTCCGGCGTCAGGCCGCTGCTAGCTTCCGCTGTCGCCGTCGTTGCGGGGGCCGTCGGCCGGGCCGTCCCGCCGCCCGCCCCCGTACAGCCGCCGAGCAGCACCGCACACGCCGCCGCCACCAGGACCCCCACGCCACCACGCGTCGCACTCATGCCGCACAGTGTCGACCCAACAACCCTGTGCACCAGCCGATTTGACCCTTCCGTGACAGACCTGTCGCTCTTTGGCCGGGTTCGTTCACCACCGCCCCGAGGTACATTCGGGCGAAAGGTGCCGGACACCGGCACGGGCGGGGGAGTCGGAAGGCCGGGGCAGTGCTGATCGTGCTCGTTCTGTTCGTCGCGGGCGTCGGCCTGCTGCTGCTCGGCGTCCACAAGCTGCACGCCGCCGTGCCCACCTGCTACGGCAAACCCATGTCGCCCGGCGACATCTGCGAGCCCCACACCACCGGCTCGTTCTCCGAGGGCATGCCCGGACCCCAGACCTCCACCTACCGCGAGCAGCTGGACAACCTCACCAGCGGCGGCTGGACGGCGATCGTCATCGGCGCGGTCCTGCTCGCGCTCGCCGTCGTGCTCGCGATCTCCTTCACCGCCTCCACCCTCCGCGAGCGCGGCGACTGAACCCTCGGCCGCCGCGGGTGCGCGCAACGCTGCCCGGCCTGCGCGCACCCGTCCCCCGTCGGCGGCTCAGCCCTCTTCCCACCACACGCTCGGCGGGTTGGTGGCCTTCTGCAGCCCGTCGCCGCTGTTGCAGCGCGCGAACGAGAAGTCGCCCCGCTTCACCCACGGCCCCTCGACGCTGTACGGCACGCCCGCGTGCACGCAGCCGATGACCACGTGGGACACGTCGTACCCGGGACACATCGTCGACCCGCTGTTCCCGGTCCACTGCCGGTAGCACGGCGGCATGGCGTCCGCCGTCCCCGCGCCGACGAACTGCACCCCCGCCACACCGACGAGCATCAGCCCGGCCGACACCACCCCGGCGACCCTGCTGCGCACACCCATCCCGATCCCCATCCCCATTCCCGGACGCCTCCGCTGAAAGAGCTGAAATGAACGGACTGGGGAACACGATGCATCCTGGCTGATAGCCCGTCAATGCCGCCGACGCTCCTGGCATATACCCGTTCCAGTCTCGCGCGGCGGTTAGGGGAAGGCCGGCCTCGTCAGTGCACCTGTGAGGCCACGAAACCGTTCAAGTCCGTGAGCGCCGCGGAGAGTTGGCCCGCGCTCAGCTTCGGCCCCAGCACGCTGCCGGCGAGGAAGTAGCCGAGGGTCGCCTGGCAGGTGCTCGCCGCTCCCGGCCCGGGCACCGCGCAGCCGACAGACTGCGCCGTCCCGCCGGTGCCCGCGAGGGTGACCAGGGCGAACACCTGCCCCGGCGGCGTCCCGGCCGGCGCCTGCCCGCTCGCGGCGAGGTTCGGCTCCCGCGTGCCCGCCGGGACGGACACCGCCGCCGCGTACAGGTTCGGGTCCCCGGTGCGCACGGCGTGCACGACGTCGGCGGCCTGGCGCGGCGGCGCCAGGCACTGCCCGCCCCGCGCGGCCTGCGGCACGAACGGACAGGCCAGGTCGACGTCGGTCTGCACGCCGCCGCTGTCGAACACGGCCTGCACGAGCCCGGAGTACGAGGCGCCGAGCGGATCGGCCGCGTGCGGGCCCGGGTGGACGTACACCTGCTCGCCGCCGTCCGCGGCGAAGAACACGACGTCGCACGTCCAGCCGCCCGGCGCGACCACGTACTGCGCGTCACCGGGGTAGCGGGCGCCGAACACCGCCGCGCCCGGCGGCAGGTTCACCCCGTCCGGGAGCGTGACCTGCGCCGCGAGCGCCTTGAGCGGCGGCAGCCCGGGCCCGGTCGACTCGTCCGGACACGCCTGCACCGTCA
The DNA here is from genome assembly GCF_042732955.1 of Kitasatospora sp. NPDC059747. Classification (NCBI taxonomy): domain Bacteria; kingdom Bacillati; phylum Actinomycetota; class Actinomycetes; order Kitasatosporales; family Streptomycetaceae; genus Kitasatospora; species Kitasatospora sp. NPDC059747. The sequence goes on from NZ_JBHWGV010000053.1 coordinate 35,807, forward strand.
CCGTCCGTGGCCCGTCACTCCCGGCCGCCACCGCCGGCGCGGCCCCGCAGACAGCGGCCGCCAACCCCGCCGCCGCCATGACGACCCCCGCTCGCGAACCGATCGTGCGACGCATGCGCGCACCTCCCTGGGCGTGCGGGGCAAGCCATACCGTCAGGCTAGATCCGCCCGCGCGGCGGCGCTCGGCGGCTACGCTCCGTCACTCCGGGAGCGCCGGAGGGGGAAAGTTGGGACGAGACCTAAAGCTGTCATTTAGGGTTACTGTTCGTCACTCCGCGTTGGGCCGAAGCGTGCGACGGGGGAGTTCTGACCAGCCGGAATATCCGCTTGCACCGCCGCCGCCCGCCCTCGTAAGGTCTGGCCGCAGCGACGACGTGTAGCTCAGCGAGACAGAGCACCAGGCTTCGGTCCTGGAGGGCGCGGGGGCAGGGCCCGCCACGTCGGCCATGGACAGAAACGCTGAGCAGCAGCCGTCAGGGGCCCTCGCCACGGGCGCCGTCTCCACCGACTACGCCCATGGGCAGCTGGCCCGCGCCTTCGTCGCCGCCGCCGCCCATCCCGACCCGGCCACCCGCGCCCGCGCCGAACAGCGCGCGGCCGGCTGGCGCGAGGTGCTGGCCGGCCTGCGCGCGGGCACCCTCGCCATCGGATCGCGCACCCCCGCCGCCGACCTGCCCGCCTGGGTCACCCCCGAGGTCCTGCACGGCGGCTTCGCCACCGGCCGCGCCCGCGCCGAAGGCCCCCTCCAGCCCCACGAGGCCGACGCCTGCCGCCGCGCCGGCATCCCCGAAGGCCGCGCCGAACTCTTCGCACACTCCCTCACCGAGCCCGGACTCGCCCACCTCTGGCACCTGCTCGACACCGGCCGCTACCGCATCACCGTGCCCGAGGAGGCCGCGCTGCTCACCGTGGCCTGGCTGGTCCGCGCCGGCGAGCAGCAGGCCGCGCTCGACCTCGTCGACGTCCTGCGGCCCTTCGCCGCCCGCCTGCGCTTCACCCCGCAGCCCGCCGACGCCCCGTCGGCCGCGCCGGACACCGTCCACCGCCGCACCGCCGGCGAGGCCTCGGCCGCCCTCGCCCGCCGCACCCCCAACCGCGCGGTGGAGGCCCAGCGCGAGGCCCTCACCGTCTGGGCGCCCTTCGCCGACGACCTGCTCACCCACTGGCTGGCCGCCGGCGGCAGCCCGGTGCCGGACGGCCAGACCCCCGACGGCCAGACCCCCGACGGGCCGTGGCACCGCCGCGGCGCAGAACTCCTCCTGCGCTACCGCACCCTCGCCGCCGCCCACCCCCTGTGCGGCAAGCACCGCAACCCCCGCGAGAACCTCGCCGTCCTGCGCACCGCACTCGAACTGACCGTCACCGGACGGCAGTTGGACCCCCGCACCCGCGGCCGGCTGCGCCACGCCGTCGACGCGATGGTGCGCCGCCGCGGCCTGCCCGGCTCCGCCGAGCACACCACCCTGCGCCGCGCACAGGCCCGCCAGGCCGCCCAGCCCTCCCACCACGCCGTCGCCCGGCTGCTCATCGCCCGCCTCGCCGACCACCCCCGGCACGACGGCCTGGCCGACCCCCAGGCCCTCCTCACCCCGGTCACCGAGGCCGAGAGCACCGCTCTCCCGGCCGGCACCACGGTCCCGCCCGCCCTCCACAAGCCCGTCCTCGCCGCCACCAGCGCCCCCGTCGAAACCCTCATCGCCCGCGGCCTGGTGCCCTCCGCCGAAGTCCTCGCCGAACTCGCGCCCCAGCTCGCCGCCGTCACCGAGGCCTCCGCCCACCCCGACCCGGCCCTGCGCGCCCTCACCGCCGCCGGCCACAAGGCGTTCGCGGGCCGCCGCTCCCTGCTCCTGCTCCACTACGCCCGCCAGGTCCGCGCCGACGAACTCCCCTGGAACCTCGCCGTGCGCCCGCACCGCACCACCGACGCCATCACCCGCGACGCCCACCTCGCCACGCTGCACCGCCTCGGCGCCCTGGCCGTCGCGACGTTCCCCGGCACGCTCCTGCCCAACCCGCTGCTCGGCGAACTGTCCGCGCTCGCCCGCGAGGCCGGCATCGACCTGCCCTTCGTGGAGGAACTGGCCGCCGACATCTTCATGGGCGGCTTTAGCCCCAAGTACCTCCAGGCCGCCCGCATCGCCGCCGAACTCCTCGAAGGATCCCTCTACGAGCGGTACTTCGGCATCGACTACGCCTCCGTCTACGCGATGGACGACACCTGGCAGTTCTCCGCCCTGTGCACCCGTCGGGCCGGGCGCACCGGCGCGCCCTGGTCGGTGACGGGCAACGGCGCCGTCATCGAACAGGCCCAGATCCTCACCACCCACAACCTCGCCACCCTCGCCGGGCCCGGCGCCCTCACCCCGCCCGAGGGCTGGGACGTCCTCGCCGAACGCGCCTTCACCACCGCCTGCGGCTTCGCCTCCCGCGGTCTCACCACCCGCACCGCCCGCCGCAGCGCCGCCTTCGCGTGGCGCCAGATGCTCTTCCACCTCTCCCTGTGCCCGCCCCGCACCCGCGCGGCCGCCCTGGACGCCCTCACCGCCCGCCCCCATCCCGCAGCCCTCGCCGACGCCGTCGCCGACCTCACCCACCTCGCCCTCGGCGCACCACCCGTACACACCCCGCTCCTGGGCTGGACCTCCGGCGAGCGGTCCGGGGCCTGACGCCCGACCAGCCACGCGGCCCGACGCCCCTACCACCCCGGCCGCCCACGCGGGCGGGCCCGGCGAAATCCACGCGGCGCCCGCCAGGCGCCTGTTACGGTCCGCTGCCATGGCAGTCGACGCGGCGGACGAATACACCCGGAATGTCGAGGCACTGGCCCGGCGCTTCGACGTCGGCTGCCTGGTGGCGCTGCTGCCCCGCGCCCACCGGGCCGCCGCGCTCGCCGAACTCGTCGACGCCGACCCCGACTTCTTCTTCCTCGGCCACGACCACCCGCCCACCGTGACCGACAGCGCCGTCACCGACGCCACCCCGGCCGTGCGCCGCGCCCTGGCCCGCACCGTCCGCAACCCGCAGGCCCAGCAACGCCTGGCCGACCTCGACGACACCGGCATCGACGCGCGCCTGGCCGACAACCCGTCCCTGACCTACCCGGTCGAATGCCGGCTGCGGCTGCGCCGCCCCGCCGTCGTCGTTGCCGGCAGCGGCTACCGCCCGGAGCACCACCGCGCCGCCCTGACCTCCCGCGACCCCGACCTCGCCGCCGCCGCCCTGACCGACCGCCGCACCTACCGCTGGGGCGACCCGATCCCGCCCACCGTCTGGGCCGACGCCTGGCGCACCGTACGCCTGGCCGGCGGCCCCGGCCGGGTCCGGCAGGTCCTGGCCGCCCTGCCGCCCGGCGCCGACCTCGACGAGGCGACCCGCCGGATCGCCGAAGCCTGCGCCCAACCCGACCCCGAACCCTTCCTCACCAGCGCCGAGGACCGCCTCACCGGCACCGGCGCCCTGCTGCGCCGCCTGCGCGGGATCCGAGCCGCGCCCGACGCCCCCCGCGGCCGGGCGATCCTCGCCGAGCCCTACCGGGTGGACTGGGCGCTGGTCGCGTCGGCCGGCCTGTCCCGCCGCCTGCCGCGCCTGGCGGCGCGGCTGCTCGCCCGACGCCCCGACTGCCCGCCCGACGTCGCCCGCGTCCTGCTCACCGGCCGCCCCGCCCCGCGACACCTGCCCGCTCCCGGGCCCGCCCCCGTGCCCGCAGCTCCCGGGCCCGCAGCTCCCGTGCCCGCAGCCCCCGTGCCCGCAGCTCCCGGGCCCGCCGTTCCCCCACCCCGCGCGGACGGACCGCCGCCGTCCGCGTACCACCGCCGCCCGCCCGTCCTCGGCCCCCTCGACGCTGCGGACCCGCTCGCCGTCCTGGCCGCCACCCCGATCGGCAAGGACGGCCTGGACATCCACCACGTGTGGTCCGCGATCGAACTCGGCCGGATCACCGCCCGGCAGGCCGTCGACCACGCCCGCCCGGCCTACGCCGTCGCCTGCCACGCCGGCCAGACCTCCGCCTTCCACGCCGGCACCCGGGAACCCGGCGGCGGCCGCGCCGCCCTGCACACCGCAGCCCTCGCCCACCTCGCCGAACACCTCGCCGCCCACCCGCCGGCACCGGGCCTGTGGCGCGAGGTCGACACCCTGATGCGCCCCTTCCCCGGCCCCCTCCCCGCCCTCCTGGCCGCCGCCGCGACCCGCGCCCGCACCGTGCCCCCGGCCGCGCGCTTCCGTCCGCGCCCCTGGTTGACGCCCCGGCCGCCGGGGGAGGCATAGCGGGACATCAACGCCCGCACGGACGGCAGGAGGCCGGGATGGATCCCGACATAGCGGCGATGACCAGGGTCGTGGGCGAGGCCAGGACACAGATCAGGGAGAACGCCCTGCCCCGCGCCCGCACGCGCCGCGCCGACGTCCCCCGGCCGGACGAGGCGGCCCTGCTCGGCGCACTCGCCGACCTGCTCGACACCGCGCGGGAACTGGCCGAGACCATCGGCCCCCGGATGACCACCCCCGACGCCCGCGCGTCCTACGGCTGGGCCGGGCGGCGCCTGCGCGAACAGGCCGAGAACCTGCGGGCCGACGAACGCAAACTCGCCGCCGACGCCGCGGACACGCAGGCCCCCACCGCCGCCGGCTGACCCGGACCCGGGCAAACCACCAGTCGCCCTTTCGGGTGCCGAGGGGTTGGGCGGCGCCCGGCGGTGGCAGAACGCCGGGCATGACCATCCACACCGCGTCCCCGCGCCCCCGCCGCCGCCCCTACCAGCGCCCGGCCTGCTGCCGGACCTGGCACACCGAGCACCGCCTGCCCGACGGCACCCCCGTGCGCACGACCTGGCACCAGCCCGCCTGCCAGGCCCGGCCCGCCCGGTGACGGGCCGCCGGCCCGAACCCTTCCGCCCCGGCGCCACGAGTCCAGGGCGTGTCCTTCGGGCCCGCCTGGGCACCGGACCGTGACTGGCCGCTGCCCGAACTACCGCTCGCCGCCCGCGGCTTCGGGCAGGATGCGGACGGCTGAGGCGATCAGCGCCACCAGGTTCGGCGTCCAGCAGTCCGCCTCCTTGGTCGCGACCTCCGCGCCGCAGCCCGCACAGACGAGGTTCGGCCCGTCCAGGCCGTCGGGACCGCAACACCCGTTGCGCCGCCCGCTGTCGGGGTGCCGGCGGGTGCCCGGCACGTCGTCGGGGTGCACGACGAACACCGCCCCGTCCCGCCCGGCCGAGAACGTGCCCCGCGCCATCCGCGGCCTGCCGATCCGGTGCCGGGCCGCCCGCTGCCCGCCATCGGCGGCCGGCCGGGCCTCGCGGAGCGCGCCGGTCAGCGGGTTGTCGCAGGTCACACAGGCGAAGACGGTCACCGGCCCCATTGTGCCCTGCCCCCTCGCGGGCCCTGTCACAGGCCCGTGCGACGATCCGGAGCATGATCGCCCCGCTGGAATCCCTCCTGCCCGCCACCACCGCCGACGCGTACGCCTCGACCACGTACGCCGACTGGGCCGCCGCCCACGACCCCGGCGCGGCCGCTGCCACGCGCGAGGCGGTCGAGGAGATGAACGGCCAGTTCAACCGGTACTGGGAGAAGCCCGGCGGATTCGTCGACCTGATGGCACGCCGGGCCCGGCGGCTGCCGCCCGCACACCTGCCGTGGTTCTGGGACACCGTCGGCCACCACCTGCTGCGCAACGGCATCCGCGCCGCCGCCCGCGCCTACGTCGCCGCCCGCGCGGCCGAGTCCGCCCACGGCTTGCCCGTCGACCCCGGCTACCGGCGGGCCAACGCCCTGCTGTTCGCCCGGTGCGGCGCCCTGCCCGCCAAGGAACTCGCCGCCCACCAGCGCTTCCTCGCCGAAACGCTGGACCCGTCCGCCGCCCACACCGCCCTCGACGAGTTGCTCACCGCCTGGGCCGCCTCGCCCGCCGAGCTGCCCGCCGACCTGGTCCGCCGCGCCCGCGCCTCCGCCAAGGCCGCCGGACACGGCGACGGCGAGGCCGCCCGGATGGCCGGCGCGATCCTCGCCACCGCACGGGACAAGGCCCTCCCGGCCGCCCTGCTCAACGACGCCGCGCCGCTCCTGAACGCCCATCCGCCCACCGGCGCGCACCTCGCCGCCCTCGTGGAGCTCTTCCCGTCCGGCACCACCGACGGCGGCGCCTGGCTGCGGCTGCTGATCGCCTGCGGCGCGGTGCGGGCGATGGCCGAGGGCCGGGTCGTCCCGGAAGGCGGCCTGCACCGCTGGCTCGGGCGCTTCGCCCACATGTACCAGTACGCGCGCCAGTCCGGCGGCGGCGTCGCCCGCCAGCAGCTTCCCTCCGAACTCCTCGACACGGTCGGTCGGTTCGGGCCCCGCCTGCGGGCCGGCGGCAGCGCCGTGACGCTCCACACCACCCGCTACCACTGGCAGGGCCTGGACGCCGACCTCCTCGACGCCTGCCTCGCCGCCCGGGTGCCCGTCACCGACCCCGGCCCCGAGACGCGCCTGCGCTTCTGGGGCGAGGACTCCCGCCGCGACCTCGCCGCCCTCGCCGCCGACCCCGTCTTCGGCCCCCGCCTGGAAGGCACCGTCCACGCCGGCCTGCTCCCGCACCACGGGTCCGCCCGCCGCCGCGCCGGCACCGCGATCACCCTGCTGCCGGGCAACGAGGGCATCGCCCAGGAGGTCGCCGCCCGCGTCGCCCGCCTCCTCGACACCGTCGCCGGCGGCGGCATGGCCGGAGCCGAGGAGGCCGTCACCGAACTGGAGACCGTCCTCGACCGCCCCACCGTCACCGCCCTCGCCGGCCTCACCGACGCCCTCGCCGAGGCCGGTACCGCCGGCGCCCTGCGGCGCTCCCTGGCCGCCGGACTGCCGGAGGAACTGGCCTGGCCCGCCCTGGAGTCGGTCCGCGCCGAATTCGAGGCGCAAGCGGACGGGGCCGACGGCCCGACCGGCATCGAGGGCATCACCTGCACCTGGCCCGTCCTGACCGTCTTCGACCGCGAACGCGCCGTCGCCGTCGACCCCGACGGCATCCGCGCCACCTGCCGCTTCACCGTCCCCGACGACGCCACCCTCTTCGCCGCCCACTACGCCGGCGGCTCCTTCCTCATCAGCTGGACCCTCAAGCCCAGCCCCTACCACTGCGACACCGCCGTCTGGGCCGACCACCCCGACACCCCCTTCACCCCCGGCGAAGTCCGCGGCCTCGTCCCCTACGGCGGAAGCCTGGACGGCGCCTACGGCTTCCAGTTCGAGACCGCCGACGGCACCGGACGCCACAGCGGCGGACACGTGCTGCGCCCCGGCGACACCCACGGCATCGACGGCGACGAACTCCAGCTCGGCGACGGCACGCGGATCTGGACCAACGCCGTCTTCGGCGACCGCCCCTGGCGCCCCGTCGACCCCGCCACCGGCGAACCCCGCGACGAGACGCCCCTGCCCGCCTTCCCCGGCCGCCCCGCCGACCCCGCCCGGCCCGCCGAATCCGGCATGACCGTCTCCCACGAGGACCTCCAGCTCGCCCCGCTGCCCGACACCCTCACCACCTCCCCGCTCGGCAGCCGCGACGGACTCGTCGGCACCCGCGTCCTGTACCGCACCCGCCACCGCGACCACGCCCCCGACCACTTCCTCCTCGAAAGCGTCGACGGCCGCACCGCCCGCTTCGACATCGACCGCCCCGGCCAGACCCCCTGGGGCCTGTGGGCACCCCCGGAAGGCGCCGCCGAGGACGTCGTCCTCGCCGAGTCCCAGACCCGCACCGGCGTCCGCGCCTACACCCCCGACGGCACCCTGCTGTGGGAACAGGACGGCCACGACACGCCCCGCCGCTCCCGCGGCACCCCCACCCGCGCCGTCACCGTCTGCGGCGGCAGCGCCCTGCCGCCCGCCTACTGGTACCTGCTGCGCACCCGCGACCGGGCCGCCTCCCGCGCCCTGCGCGCCGTCACCCGCCCCGCCGCCGACGCCCTGCTCGCCGCCGCCCTCGACGGCCCCGGCGCGCTGCGCGCCGCCGTCACCCGCGAACTGCCCGCCGTCACCGACCCGGTGCTGGTCGAGGCGGTCGCCGCGGTCACCCTGCGGGCCGCCCGGGTGGAGGAGCGCCGCCTGGCCCTGCACCGGCGGGTCGCGATCCTCGCCGAGACCCCGCCCGTCCTGCCGCGCCGCTCCGCGCCCGACACCGAGCTGATGCCCGCCCTGTTCGGGCTGCTCCCGGAGGGGCCCCGGGGGGGGGGGCCGCCCCCCCCCGGGGGCCCCCCCCCCCCCGCGGGGGGGGCGCCCCCCCCCGCCCCCCCCCCCCCGGGCCCCGCC
>NZ_JBHWGV010000053.1:44099-62688 GCF_042732955.1 Kitasatospora sp. NPDC059747
CCGGTGGCGGGTCACCCCGCGGCGCCGCCCACGGCGGCTGGGCGCCCGGCCCGGCGCGGGGCCGATCCGCCGCCCGGCCGGGGCCCCGGGGCGGGGGGCCCCCCCGGCCCCCCCGGGGCCCTGCCCGCCACCCTGGGTGCGCTCGCCGCCGACGGCGCCCACCTCGCGGGCGCCATCGGCGAGGAGGTCCGCCGCCTCTCGCCGCCCGCGCCCCCGCACGAGTGGCCGCAGCTGCTGGGCGCGATCGACGCCGCCGCCTGGCGGGCCGTGATCGCCCCCACGCCCGGGGCCGAACGCGCAGCCCTGCTGGCCCTGTTGGACACCTGGGCCGACCAGCCGTTCGCCCGCGCGGGCAGCCACTGGCGGACGGGGCGCACGGACACCGCGACCCTGGCCCGCCTGCGCGCGGACGGCCTCGCGGTGGCGTCGGCGCGCGTACGGGCGCAGGGGACGTCGCAGCACTGGTTCGTCACCGGCGCGGACTCGGCGCTCGCGCAGCCCGTCCCCACCGCCCGGCTCGTGCGCATCGACCGCGACGACGCCGCCCGCCTGCGCGCCCTCGTCGCCGCCGTCGAGACGGCAGGGCCGCTCGCGCTGTCCGAGGCGGCGGTCGCGCGCTTCGCCGAACTCGCCGGAGTGCGGCGGCCGCTGGCGCGTCTGGTGCTCGCCGGCCTGCCCGCCCGACCCGGCCGGGACGACCATCGCGCCCTCGTCACCAAAGCCCCGTACAAGGCCACCCCGATGACCGCCGACACCTACGGCAAGCTGTGCTGGCGCCTGGGCGACGAGGGCCGCCGGGCCGTCCTGGCCGCGGCCCTGCCCGAGGACCCGGCCGACCTGTGGCGCCCCGGCGGCGTCGAGGCGGCCGCGGAGCGGATGGCCGCCGCGTGGTGCGAGCGCCTCGGCGCCCTGCCCGCCGTCGACGACGAGGCCGCCGACGCGCTGGAGAGCGACCTGGGCCTGTCCGAGGTCTGGGCCCGCCGCCTGACCGGCGGCTACACGGCCGGCGCCGACACGGCGGTGGAGGCGGCCGGCTGGGAGCTCGCGGCCGCCCCGTACGGGAGCGGCGTGGAGGTGCGGGCCGTCCCGCCGGGCGGCCCCGCCCTGCCCTACGGCACCCCGGTGGGCCTCGACCTGCGGCAGGCCGCGAGCGCCCTCGTGTGGGCGTGGACGGACCGCCCGGTCGGCGATCCGGCGGTGGCCGGCGCGTTCCACCTGTACGAGCGCCTGCGTGCCGAACTCGACCGCCCGGAGCTGCTGTTGGCGATGGGCCGGGCCGCGGTCAAGGACACCCCCGAAGGCCTGGCGCGCCGCTTCGGCCCCGAGCGCCTGCCGGTGGCCGAAGGCCGCCGCAAGGACACCGACGCCCCCCTGCCCGTCGCCTACGACTTCGGCCCGCTCGTCGTCAGCGCGCCCAGCGGCCAGGCCTTCCTGTGCCCGGCCGCGCTCAGCGACCCGCAGGCCCGCCGGACCGTACGAGAAATCCCGGAACTGGCAGCCGAGTTGAACGTCCTCATGCCCTACCTGCCCGGCGGCGGCCTGGAGCGCATGATGCACCGGGCCCGCACCACCCCCGTCCCGGCGGGCGCCTACGAAGCCGACCCGCGGCACTCCTGCCCCGACCTCGTCGCCCACGCCGCCCGCCACCTCGACGTCGGCCCCGACGCGGCCGCCCTCTACCTCCAGCTCGCCACGCTGGCCGCCCCCACCGACCGCAACGTCCGCCGCTGGAACGCCTGGACGGCCAAACAGCACACCGCCGCCCGCACCGAACTCCTCGCCACCGGCACCGTCACCGAAGCCAAACGCCCCCGCGCCGGCCGCACCCTCTTCCTCCCCGGCGAGTGGACCGACCTCAAGTCCCCCCACCTCCCCCTGGAAACCGCGAAGCTCGCCACCCACACCGTCCGCCCCCTATGGGGCAACGAAATCCACGCCCCCTTCCCCCGCATCCAACCCCCGCTCCCACTACACGAGTTGTTCACCACGACATGGACCGTCATCCACGGCGCCCCCGCCGGCAGCGCCCCGTGACCGGCCAGGGCCCGGCCGATGCCCTCGGCCACCTCGGCGACCTCATGGGCGACCCGGGCCGCCCACCCGTCGAGGTGCGCTGGGAGGGGGCCGTCGAGCGGCTCGGCGTCCAGCTCCCCTCGGACTTCCGCGCGTTCGTGGAGCGCTACGGCCGGGCGTGCGGGGCGCCGAACTCACCGCCGCCGGCGTCGTACCGTTGTGAAGCGGACCGGGGTGCCCGGGGCGGCCTGGGCGGCGGCGGGTAGGGCGGTGGCGGGGACGACGCCGATGACGGGGTAGCCGCCGGTGGTGGGGTGGTCGGCGAGGAAGACCACCGGGCGGCCGTCCGGCGGGACCTGGACGGCGCCCAGGACCATGCCCTCGCTGGGGAGTTCGCCTTCACGGGCGCGCTCCAGCGGCGGGCCGTCCACGCGCAGGCCGATCCGGTTGCTGGTGGGGGAGACGCGGTAGCCGGAGCCGGTGAGGACGGCCAGGGAGCGCTCGGTGAACCAGTCGTCGCGCGGGCCGATCAGCACCGGCAGGAGCAGCGGGTCGGGCGCGGCGGGGGAGGCGACCACGTCCGCCCCAGCCGCCGGGCCGCACGGCGTGCCGAGCGCCAGCTCGTCCCCGACGGCCAGGGGCGCGGGGCCCAGCCCCGACAGCAGGTCGGTGGAGCGGCTGCCGAGCACGGGGGTGACGGCCAGTCCGCCCGCGAACGCCACGTAGCTGCGCACGCCGGACGTGGCCGCGCCGACCTCCAGCAGCGCCCCGGCGGGCACCCGCACCGGCGCGGCCCACGCGGCGGGCCGTCCGTCGACGCGGACGGCGCACGGCGCGCCGCTGACGGCCACCGTCACGGCGCGCCGGGCGCGCACCGCGCAGCCGAGCACGGTCGTCTCCAGCGTGGCGGCCGTGGCGGGGTTGCCGACCAGGCGGTTGGCGAGGCGGTGGGCGGGCTGGTCGAGGGCGCCGGAGCGGGGCACGCCCAGGTGCGCGTGGCCGGGGCGGCCGAGGTCCTGGACGGTCGTCAGCAGGCCGGTGCTCACAACGGTTACGGTCATGCTTCCTTGATCACGCGTCCTCGATGACGAAGCGGACCCGGGTGCCCGGGCTGAACAGGGCGGCGCGCTCGCGGGAGGGGTCCCACAGCACGGCGTCGGTGTGCCCGATCAGCTGCCAGCCGCCGGGGGAGGGGCGCGGGTAGGCGCCGGTGTACGGTCCGGCGAGGGCGATCGAGCCGGCCGGGACGGCGGGGCGCGGGACGGCCCGGCGCGGTACCCGGTAGCGCTCGGGCAGGCCGGTGAGGTAGCCGAAGCCGGGGGCGAAGCCGCTGAAGGCGACGCGGAACTCGGTCGCGGAGTGGATGCGCGCGACCTCGTCCTCGGCGACGCCCCACAGCGCGGCGACCTCGGCGAGGTCCGCGCCGTCGTAGCGCACCGGGACGGTCACCGTCTCGTCGGACGTCGCCCGCAGCGGCGGCACGTGCCAGCCGGTGAGTTCGGCGGCCAGGGCGTCGGGGTCGGCGACGCCGTCGAGCAGGACGGTCCGTTCGGCGGGCACGACCTCGGCGACGGGCGGGAGCACGGACGCGGCGCGCCGGCGCTGGAGTTCGGCGTGGAAGGCGGCGGTCTCCTCGGCGCCGTCGAGCTCGACCAGCAGCGCGTCCTGGCCGACCCGCAGGACTCGTGTGCTCACGCGAACGCCTCCACCCGGACTCCGGCCGCCCGCAGGGCCGTTCGGACCCGGCGGGCGAGGTCCGCGGCGCCGGGGGTGTCGCCGTGCACGCACAGGGAGCGGGCCCGCAGCCGGACGCGTTCGCCGGTGCGCGCGGTGACCTCGCCGTCGCGGGCGATGGCGACCGAGCGGCGGACGACGGCGTCCGCCTCGTGCACGACGGCGCCGGGTTCGCGGCGCGGGACGAGCGTGCCGTGCGGCGTGTAGGCGCGGTCGGCGAACGCCTCGGCGACCACCGGCAGTTCGGCCCGCCCGGCGGCCTCGTGCAGTCGCGAACCGGGCAGGCCGAGGACGGGAAGGCCCGGCGCGGCCAGGTGCACGCCCCGGACCACCGCCTGCGCCTGCTCCTCGTCGTGCACCGTCCGGTTGTACAGCGCGCCGTGCGGTTTGACGTACGCGACACGCGCCCCGGCCGCCTGCGCGAACACCTGCAACGCCCCGATCTGGTAGGCGACTTCGTTCGCCAGTTCGTCCGGCGGCACGTCCATCGCGCGGCGCCCGAAGCCGGCGAGGTCCCGGTAGGAGACCTGCGCGCCGATCCGCACGCCCCGCTCGGCGGCCAGCGCGCACACCCGCCGCATGGTGGACGGGTCCCCGGCGTGGAAGCCGCAGGCGACGTTGGCGCTGGTGACCACCGACAGCAGCGCCTCGTCGTCGGTGAGGGTCCAGCGCCCGAAGCCCTCGCCGAGGTCGGCGTTGAGGTCGATGACCGTCGGATCGGGCGGCGGCGTCACCTCACGCCCCCCGTCATCGCCCGGATGATCACCGCGCGCGCGTCGTTCAGGTACCGGGTCAGCTCGACCTCGGCGTCGTCGATCTCGCCCGACTCCAGCAGCCCGGTGAGCGTCTGGTTGCGCCGCAGGAACGGCGCGTGCAGTTCGCGCGCCGAGGGGACGGCGGCGAAGGCCAGGCGCAGTTCGGCGACCAGGCGGGCCATGCACTCGTCGATCCGCTCGCTGCCGGCGAGCCCGGCGACGGCCAGGTGGAAGTGCAGGTCGGCGGTGCCGACGGTGACCCAGTCGCCGAGCGCTTCGGCGCCCTCGGCCCGGGCGAGCGCGGCCCGCACCGCGGCCAGGCGCTCGGGCGCGGCGCTGTGCAGGGCGCGCACGCCGGCCGTCTCCAGGGCCAGGCGCAGCGTGTAGATGTCGGCGACGTCGGCCGGGTTGAGGATCCGGACGAACACGCCGCGGTTCAGCTCGTGTACGACCAGCCGCTGGTCGGCCAGCAGCCGGAACGCCTCGCGCAGCGTGTTGCGCGAGACGGCGAGCGCGTCGCCGAGGGCCTCCTCCGACAGCCGGGTGCCGGGGGCGAGCCGGCCCTCGGTGATGTGGTCGCGCAGCACGTCGGCCACCCGCTGGGCGGCGCTGGCGCGTTCGATCCGGCTCCGGTCGGCCGCGAGTGCGTCGAAAACCCCGGTCACGTTCCACCTCCTGAACTCTTGTCGGATTGTTCCACAATCCCCTAGCCTCTCGGCAACCCCCGAACGGTCGCGGCCCACCCAGCCGGGACCTCCTCCGCCCGCGGCGCCCCAGACGGCCACCCACAGGGGCGGAGGCCCCTCTGAAAGGCGGTCAGGAACATGATCGTTCTGATCGGCATCCTCGTCGTGGTGGCCGGGTTCGCCACCCGGCGAAATCCGCTCCTCGTCGTCGGCGCCGCCGGCGTCGTCACCGGACTCCTGGGCGGGATGAGCCCGATGAAGGTCCTGGAGGCCTTCGGCACGGGCTTCGCCTCCAGCCGCTCGGTGACCCTCTTCGCCGTCACCCTGCCCGTGATCGGCCTCCTGGAGCGCCACGGCCTGCAGGAGCAGGCCCGCACCCTGATGAACAAGCTCGCCAGGGTCAGCGCCGGACGCCTGCTCGCCGTCTACCTGGTGGTGCGCCAGCTCGCCGCCGCCCTCGGCCTCACCGGCCTCGGCGGACCCGCCCAGGCCGTGCGCCCGATGATCGCGCCGATGGCCGAGGCCGCCGCCGAGCGCCGCCACGGCACCCTGACCGAACGGGCCCGCGAACGCCTGCGCTCCTTCGCCGCCAGCGCCGACACCGTCGGCCTGTTCTTCGGCGAGGACTGCTTCCTCGCCGTCGGCTCGATCCTCCTGATCACCGGCTTCGTCAACGCGACCTACCACACCGACCTGGAACCGGTGCAGCTCGCCCTGTGGGCCATCCCCACCGCGGTCTGCGCCACCCTCGTCCACGGCGCCCGCCTGCTGCGCCTGGACGCCACCCTCGCCCGGGACGTCCAGGGCGCCCCCGCGGCCGACGAAGCAGCCGCCACCCGCGTCGAGGAGAAGACGAAGTGATCAAGGTCGAGTGGCTGTACTGGCTGGTCGGGGCCGTCTTCCTCGCGATGGCCGCGCAGATGGCGGTGGACCGCACCAACCCCAAGCGCCACGGCAGCGCCGCCTTCTGGGGCCTGCTCGGCGCGAGCTTCGTCTACGGCAGCCGGGTCGCCGACAAGAGCGCGCCCGCGGCCCCGCTGGGCGCCGCCGTCCTGGCGATGATCTGCCTGGCCGGTTTCGGCCTCACCGGACGCGGCACCTCCACGGCCGCCGCCCCCGAGCAGCGGGCCGCCTCCGCCGCGCGCCTGGGCAGCAAGCTGTTCGTCCCCGCGCTCGCCCTGCCGCTGGTCGCACTCGCCTGCGGCACGCTCCTCAAGGGCGTGCACCTGGGCGGGAGTCCACTGCTCCAGACCGGCAGCGAGACGCTCCTCGGCCTCGGCATCGGCTCCCTCGTCGCGCTCGGCATCGCCCTGCTGCTCACCCGCGAGCGCAACCCCGTGGTCGCCCTGCACTCCGGGCGCGGGCTGCTGGAGGCGATGGGCTGGTCGCTGCTGCTGCCCCAGCTCCTGGCCGTGCTGGGCTCGATCTTCCAGGCCGCCGGCGTCGGCGCCCAGGTCGGCAGGATCACCACCCACTTCCTGCCGGACGGCAGCAAGTACGCGGCGGTGGCGCTCTACTGCCTGGGCATGGCCCTGTTCACGATCATCATGGGCAACGCGTTCGCCGCCTTCCCGGTGATGACCGCCGCGATCGGCTGGCCGATCCTCATCACCCAGCTGCACGGCCACCCGGGCGTCGTCCTGGCCGTGGGCATGCTGGCCGGCTTCTGCGGCACGCTCGTGACCCCGATGGCGGCCAACTTCAACCTCGTCCCGGCGGCGCTGCTCGAACTCAAGGACCAGTACGGGCCGATCAAGGCCCAGATCCCCACCGCGGGCGCGCTGCTGGTGTGCAACATCGCCATCATGTCGCTCTTCGCGTTCTGACCTGATCCCTTCTCGGAAAGGCCCGCCCATGACCAGGGTCCTGCTCACCGGCTTCGAACCGTTCGACGGCGCCGACGTCAACCCGTCCTGGGAGGTCGCCCGCCTCGTCACCGAAAACCCGCCCGAGGGGCTGCTGGTCACCGCCGTCCGCCTGAGCTGCGTCTTCGGGCGGGCGGCCGAGGAACTGCGCGCCGCGGTGCGGGAGTGCGCCCCGGACCTGGTGGTCTGCCTGGGCCAGGCGGCGGGCCGCCCGGACGTCACCGTCGAGCGCGTCGCCGTCAACGTCGACGACGCCCGCATCCCCGACAACGCGGGCGCCCGGCCCGTCGACGCACCCGTCGTCCCCGGCGGCCCCGCCGCCTACTTCGCGACGCTGCCGGTCAAGGCCTGCGTGGCCGCCGTCCGGGCGGCGGGCCTGCCCGCCTCCCTCTCGCACACCGCCGGGACGTTCGTCTGCAACCACGTCTTCTACGCCCTGATGCACCTGCTCGCCACCGAACGCCCCGGCGTGCGCGGCGGGTTCGTCCACATACCCGCCCTGCCCGAGCAGGTCCTCGACCGCGCCCAGCCCTCCCTGCCGGCCGACGCCGTCGCCCACGCGCTGCGCGCCCTGCTCACCGCCGCGGCCACCACCTCCGCCGACCTGCGCGTCCCGGAGGGGGCCACCCACTGAAAGCTCCCGTGTGGTGACGGACCTGACGATCCGTCACCACATCACCCGCGGCCCCGGTCAGACCTGGTAGCGCTCCGGCGCGAGCAGGTGCAGGTGTTCGCCGACCCACTCCGACGTGCGGCGCAGCCCCTCGTCCAGGCCCACCAGCGGCTCCCAGCCCGCCAGTTCGCGCGCCTTGCGGTTGTCGGACAGCAGCCGCTCGACCTCGCTGCCGCCCGGGCGCAGCCGGCTCGGGTCGACGACGATCTCGGCGTCCCGGCCGGAGGCGACGATCAGCGCCTTGGCCAGGTCGCCGATCGACACCTCGCTGCCGGTGCCGAGGTTGACGACCTCGCCCAGCGCGCGGTCGGCGCGGGCGACGGCCAGGAAGCCCTCCGCGGTGTCGGTCGCGTAGGTGAAGTCGCGGGTCGGGGTGGTCGAGCCGAGCCTGATCTCCCGCGCACCGGAGTGGAGCTGGGCCAGCACGGTGGGGATCACCGCACGCGCCGACTGGCGCGGGCCGTAGGTGTTGAACGGACGCACCACCGCGACCGGCAGCTCGAAGGCGTGCCAGTAGGACAGCGCCATCATGTCCGCGCCGATCTTCGAGGCCGAGTACGGCGACTGCGGCTGCAGCGGGTGCCGCTCGTCGATCGGCGCGGTGATCGCCGTCCCGTACACCTCGCTGGTGGAGGTGTGCACCAGGCGGGCGCCGTGGCGCAGGCAGGCCGCGGCGACGTTCTGCGTGCCGACCACGTTGGTCTGCACGTACGCCTCGGGGGCCTGGTAGCTGTACGGGATGCCGATCAGCGCCGCGAGGTGGAAGACCGTGTCGCAGCCGGCGACCGCGTCCAGGACCCGGTTGGCGTCCCGCACGTCGCCCGCGACCATCTCCACCGCGCCGTCGGGGCCGGCCAGGTAGCGGGCGAGGTAGCCGCGCTCGGCGTACGGCTTGTAGTGCACCAGGGCCCGCACCCGGGCGCCGCGCTCGACCAGCAGGTCGACCAGGGTGCTGCCGATGAAGCCCTCGGCGCCGGTGACCAGGACGGTCCGCCCGCTCCAGTCCTGCCGCACGGTGTCGTTGAGGTTGGTCATCACTGTCCTCCAGAAGTCGGTTCGGGTGTTTCAGGGCCCGTACGGGGCAGAGGCGGGTGCCGGCGCCCGCCCGATCACGCGCAGCACCTTCGCCGCGAGCAGGTCCGCGGCGACCGCGTGGTCACCCGGATCGGCCGCCGCCGCCATCGCCGCGAGCCGCCGCGGATCCGCGAGCAGCGGATCCACCAGCTCCGCCAGGCGCTCGCCGGTGCACTCCCCGTCCGCCAGCAGCAGACCGGCGCCCGCGTCCGAGAGCACCCGCGCGTTGTGCGTCTGGTGGTCGTGCGGCGCGTGCGGATAGGGCACCAGGACGGCCGGCATCCGCACGCTCGACAACTCGGCGACCGTCGCCGCACCGGCCCGGCACACCATGAGGTCGGCCGCCGCGTACGCCAGGTCCATCCGGTCCAGGTAGGCGACCGCGTGCGCCACCGGGTTGCCCGCCAGCGCCGCCCGCACCTCGGGGAGCGCGGCCGGACCGGTCTTGACCAGCAGCCGCCGGTCGGTGCGGTGACGCCAGCGCCCGGCCAGCTCGACGGCCGCCGCGGTCAACCGCGCCGCCCCCAGACTGCCGCCGTTGAGCACCAGCAGCCCCGCGCCCTCCGGCACACCGAAGTGCCGCCGCGCCTCCGCCCGCAGCGCCGCCCGCTCCAACCGGGCCACCGCCCCCACCAGCGGCATCCCGACCGTCTGCACCTCCCGCCCGGCCGGCAGGTGCTCCCGCGTGCGGTCGAAGGCGAGCGCCACGTGCGGGGTGAGCCGGGCGGCGAACCGGTTGGCCCGCCCGGGCACCGCGTTCGACTCGTGCACCACGCTCGGCAGCCCCGCCATCCGCGCGCCCACGATCACCGGCGCACTCGGATACCCGCCCATCCCCACCGCCACCTGCGCACCCTGCTCCCGCAGGATCTCCCGGCACCGCCGGCCCGAGCGCAGCAGCGCCGCCGGCAACAGGTAGCGGCGCGCGCCCAGCGAGGCGTCGAACGGGATCATGTCGACCGTGTGCAGCCGGTGGCCCGCCTGCGGGATCAGCGTCGTCTCCAGACCGCGCTCGGTCCCCACGAAGGAGATCACCGCCCGCGGATCGGCCCGCCGCAGCGCCTCCGCCAGCGCCAGCCCCGGATAGATGTGCCCACCCGTGCCACCCGCCCCGATCACCACCGACAGCGGCGGGAGCTCCTCGGCGGTCTCGTGTTCTGTCGTCGTCCACATGCCGACGAGCCTGCTCAGGCCGTCTAAGAGACTTCTCAGAGAGCATTTGAGAGGCTGACCCACATGATCAACGGGCAAGCCAACGGGCAAAGAGTGCTGGTCGTGGACGACGACCCCGAGGTGCGCGCCGCCGTCGAGGACGGCCTCACCATCGAGGGCTACCAGGTGCGCGGTGCCGCCGACGGCCTCGCCGCCCTCACCGAGGTCGCCTCCTGGCAACCCGACGCCATGGTCCTCGACCTCCTCATGCCCGTCCTCGACGGCCTCGCCGTCTGCCGCCGCCTGCGCGCCCTCGGCGACCGCATCCCCATCCTCGTGCTCACCGCCCGCGACTCCGTCAGCGAACGCGTCGACGGCCTCGACGCCGGCGCCGACGACTACCTCGTCAAACCCTTCGCCCTCGACGAACTCGCCGCCCGCCTGCGCGCCCTGCTGCGCCGCAGCGCCACCGCCCCCGACGAGGAACCCGGCCTGCGCTTCGCCGACCTGGAGGTCGACCCGCACACCCGCACCGGCACCCGGGCCGGCCGCCCGGTGGAGTTCTCCCGCACCGAATTCGCCCTCCTCGACGTCCTGCTGCGCCACCCCGGCCAGGTCCTCCCACGCGAGGTGATCATGGAACGGGTGTGGGGCGCCGACTTCGGCCCCGACTCCAACTCCCTCGCCGTGTACGTCGGTTACCTGCGCCGCAAACTGGAAGCCGGCGGCGAACCACGCCTGGTGCACACCGTGCACGGCGTCGGCTACCGCCTCGGCACCCCCGACACCCCGGACCGGGCGACATGAGGGCGGCACACGCCCGCTGGCGACGCCGGCGCCCACTGCGCACCCGGCTCGCACTCGCCTGCACCGCCGCCGTCGCCGTCGTCGCCCTCGGCATCAGCGCCGCCGCGTTCAGCGTCGTGCGCTACGAACTCAACCACCAGCTCGACCAGCACCTCACCCAACAGGCCACCCTCGTCCAGCAGCAGCACCGCGACCAAGGCCCCCAGGTCGTCTACGGCGAATGCAACTACCTCGCCGCCCCCGCCTGCGCCCAGATCGTCCCCGCCGACCCCACCAAGACGGCGAACGAGCCCTACCTGCTGCCCGTCACCCCGGCCACCCGCCAGGTCGCCGCCCGCCAACGCCCCGGCTACTTCACCGACCTCACCATCGGCGGCCACCCCGCCCGCATGCTCACCACCCCGATGACCGCGGCACCACCCGGCACCCGTCAGGCCGTCCAGGTCGCCCTGCGCTCCGACAGCGTCGAGGAAGGCGTCCGGCAGGCCGGCGCCCTGATGGCCGCCGTCGCCGCGGGCGGCGTCCTGCTCGCCGCCCTCCTCGGCCTCACCGTCGCCCGCACCTCCCTCGCCCCCGTCACCCGCCTCACCCGCACCGCCGAACGCATCGCCGCCACCCGCGACGCCGGCCTGCGCATCGACCTGCCACCCGGACGCCGCGAGGACGAACTGACCAGACTCGCCGACAGCTTCAACACCATGCTCGGCGAACTCGAACAGTCCGTCGCTGCCCAGCGCCGCCTCGTCGCCGACGCCTCCCACGAACTGCGCACCCCGCTCACCGCGCTGCGCACCAACGCCGAACTCCTCTCCCGCGCCGATCGCCTGACGGACAGTCAGCGGGAGCGGGCGGCATCCGCGCTGCGCCGCCAGCTGCGCGAGGTGACCGGCATGGTCAACGACCTCATCGAACTCGCCCGCGACGAGGAACCCCAGCCGCTGCTCGAACAGGTCGCCCTCGCCCCGCTCGTCGAACACTGCGTCGACACCGCCCGCGGCCACTGGCCGGCCGTCGCCTTCACCCTGGACACCCTGGACACCCTGGACACCCTCGACGCCCCCGCGGCCGAACGCACCGTCGCGGGCGTCCCGGCCCGCCTCGCCCGGCTGCTCTCCAACCTGCTCGACAACGCGGCCAAGTTCAGCCCGCCCGGCGGCACCGTCGAAGTCCGCCTCACCCGGCTGGAGCTCACCGTCCGCGACCACGGCCCCGGCATCGCCCCCGAGGACCTCCCGTACGTCTTCGACCGCTTCTACCGCGCCTCCGCCGCCCGCGCGCTCCCCGGCTCCGGCCTGGGCCTGGCCATGGCCCGCCAGATTGCCCAGGCCCACGGCGCCACCCTCACCGCCGAAGCCGCCGAGGGCGGCGGCGCCCTGTTCCGCCTGCGCCTGCCGGCCTGAGCGGGGCGGCGATGCCGGCCGCCCCTGCGGCGCGGGTGGCTCCGGCCCGCACTCGGCCGCGCCACGGCGGCTGGGGGTGCACCTCCGGCCGCCGGCCCGCACCGACGCCCCGGCGCAGGGGAGCGGGCCGGTACGGCGGCTCGGGACCGTCGTGCGGTGAGAAGGGTCACGTCCCCACGGGCTCGCCGGTCGGGCCCGGCCCGGCGCCGCACCGGATTCTGCTCGCCGCGGCCCCTCTGCGGGCAGGCCGGGCGCCGGGGCACCCGCGGCGGCACGGGTCCGTCGACCGGACCTGGCCGGTACCTCGGCGTCCTCGCCGCAGCCACCTGCCGAGCCCCCTCAGCCGGTCGGCCCCCGGCGGACCCGGCGGCCTGCCCGGGTGCCCCGCAGGGGTGTGTGCGGCCCCTCGCCCGCCCTCTCAGCCCGCGGTCTGCGACGGCCGGCCCGGGACCCACAGGGGTGCCGGGCCGTCGTGGGGCACGGTGCGGTCGGCGAGGTCCTCCAGCCACCGGCCGGCGCGGGCCGGGTCGCCGTCGCCCAGTTCGACCAGGGCGGTGGCGGCGATCCGGGCGCAGGACAGCAGCAGGGCCAGGGTGTCCTGGCGGCGGTGCCGCTCGCGGACGTAGGCCTCGCAGCGTTCGGTGATGTGCCGGCCGTGGGCGTCGCGGTCCTCCGGGTCCTCGGCGGTGATCGCCTGGACGCCGTGCCACACCAGGACGAGCGCGGCGGGCTCGCTGGGGTGGGCGGTGTCCGCCCAGTGCGCCCGTTCGCGGGCCTCGGCCGACCACAGGCCCAGCCACTCCAGCGCCGCGGGCCCGTCGTCCCCCCGGGCCCCCCCCGCCCCCCGCCCCGCCCCCGCGGGGGGGGGGCCCCCCACCCCCCCCCCCCGGCGCCCCCCCCCGCGGGCCCGCGGCGCCGCCGACGCGCCCCCCCCCCCCGCCCCCGCCCCGCGCCCGGGGGGCCCCGCGACTCCAGCACCGCCCCGGCCGGTACCCGCAGCCCGGGCGCCGGCGACTCGCCGTAGGCCAGCCACGTGTCCGCGAACGACGCCGCCCGCACGTGCCACAGCCATGCGGCGGCCCCGGTGGACCCTTCGGCGGCCCCGTCCGGCCCGCCCGCCCACTCGTCCGCCGCCAGCCGGACCAGACCCAGACCCGCGACCCGCGCCGCGTCCCCGTCCAGCCCGAGCAGCCATCCACTCCTCACCACGCACCGCCCCCTCAGCGCCCACCACCAGGCCCGTCGCCCGGCAACGGGGCACATCCCACCACACCTGGACGGGGACGAACCAGGTACCCCCTGTCACAACGTGATTACGGCATCATGTACAGGTCACCCGACCGGGCCCGCTCCCGGGCGGCCGGCCAGGGCCCCGGCGCGGGCTCTTTCTCTTCGGCGCCGACCCCCGGGACGCCTTGCCGCGGACTACCGGCCGGCGGCCGCGAGCACCTGCTGGTTCTCCGCGACGTCGGCCGCGGTGAAACAGGCCGGGTTGTTCACGGTGATGTGGGCGGCCGTCGGCAACGATGGCCCGGCGTTGCCGCACGGGGCTATTGACGTCGCGACACCCGTCGGCCGGACGGCCGCGGTCAGTCGGTGTCGGTGGCGGCCAGGACCGCGAACTCCTGGCCGCCGGGGCGCAGGGCGGCCAGGGCGAGGTCCCAGGCGACGTTGTGGAACCAGGGGGCGGAGGCGGTGCCGATGCGGAACCAGCTGGTCTGCCGCACCCGGTCGGCGGTCTCGGCGATCGGTGTGTCGGCGGGGCCGGCGGTCAGGGCGGCCAGGGAGCGCCAGGCGGCGAGCCTGCCGTAGGCGCCGTAGCAGCCGTGGCCGTAGGCCGGTGCGCGCAGCGCGGCGGTGAGCAGGGTGCGCAGCGCGAGGTCGGGGCTCGACGGGTGGAGCCTGGCCGGGGCCTCGTCCGCGGGCCAGGGGGTGAGCGGCAGGAGGGCGAGGAGCGCCGGGACGTCCTCGGGCGTGACCGGGTCCGGGAGCCAGAACTCCTGGGCGGCGATCTTCCCGTTGGACTGGGCGAGCCAGTGGGCGACGGCCGCGCCCATGGCCTCCACGGTCGCGGGCACGCCGGTCTCGGTGGGATCGGCGTCGGCCGTCCGCTGCCGCATCGCCGGCGTGGTCTCCAGCGCGTCGCCCGGCTCCGGCCACACGGGGGGCACCGTCCAGGTCCAGTCGTCCGCGGCGTCCGCGGGGCGCCGCAGCCCGTGTTCCTCGGGGAACAGGTCCAGTGGCAGCACGGCGAGGGGGTGGCCCTCGGCCACGAGGGTGTCGGCGAAGGCGCGCAGCGCGGGGTAGCCGTTGACCGCGTCGGAGACGAGCACCGTCTCGTGGAGCAGGCAGGCCGCGAACTCGCGGGACTGGGCGGCCTCGGGCACCTGGTCGAACACCACGTCGGCGATGTCCTCGATGCGGTGCCCGTGGGCCACGACCGCGGCCAGGTAGCGCGGGGAGACGCTCTGGTGCGGCGAGTCCAGCACGCGCACCAGGGCGCGCAGGCTGTCCGCTCCGGGGCGGGCGGCCAGGGCGTTCAGTGTCCAGTACAGGACCGCGGCGCAGTGGCCCTTGCGGTCCTCTCCCGCGGCGGTGCGGGCGGCGAGTTCCGCGGCGAGGTCGCCGGCCCAGCCGAACTCGCCGGTGGCGACCCGCGATTCGACCTCGGCGCGCAGTACGGAGACGTCCGAGTCCTCGGCCTCGCACAGGCCGTCCACTGTGCGGGTGATGTCGTTGCCCATGGCGTGATTATGTCCCGTCGCCGGGCCGGATCCTGTGTGGCCCCACCACCGGGGGCAAACGCGAGGGCGCGCAGCCGGTGCGTGATCCGCACCGGCTGCGCGCCCGAAGGTGGTCGGCCTGCTCAGGCCGTCAGATGCTCAAGGAAGCACGAGCGATGTCGACGTCATGCCCGTGTTCCCTTTGAAGCCCACCGCTGGACGATCTCGTTCCAGCGGCCGTCGATTTCCTTCAGATCCACGAGAGGCTGCAGCTGAGGGTCGAAGAACTCCAGCACCGTCCGGGTCTCGGTGAACGAGATGCCGAGTTCGTCCTGCACGGCCAAGAGGAAGCGAACCGGTGTCAGCTCGTCCGGCAGTGATGTCCTGACGAACTCGAGCACGTCCATGAAGGGCGCACCCCCGGCCACGAGCTCTTCGAGCTCATGCTTTTCCGCCGACACGACTCACCCCTTCGGCCTGGAGAAGATCGGTTCCGCGTTGGTGTAGCTCCCCTTTACGCCCTTGAGGGCGGCCTCGTTCACATTGACCTCCGTCAACCCGTACTTGGAGCACATGTAGCCGGTGAAGGTGTTCCGGGCGGCATCCTCCATGGACATCCCCTTCAGGAGGTTGGCGTTGAACGCATCGAGGTTGGTCGGCATGGAGGGAACCCACTTCGCCTCGAAAGCCGCGACGTTGTCGGCGCCGAAATGGGCCATGACATCCTCGAACATCTTGCCACCGGGCACGGCGATGCTCTCGTCCGCGCCCTTCTCGATCGCCATGGTCAGCTTTCCGTCCTTGAGCTCGGCGAGGACGGTGCTGCCGCCGGCGTAGATCCCGGTGAAGCTGTCGCAGGGAAGGGTGTTGTGCACCAGGACCGGGGCGTTTCCGGCCAGCACGAAGTAGGTGTGGAGGTCCTTGACGGTCAGGTTGTACGCGGGCTCGAGTCCGGTCCAGTGCCGGACGGAGGAGACCTGGACGGCAGCCCCGGTGTCGGTGCGCAGGGTGTCACCGGGGTGGACGGCGGCCGCATCGGTCCAGGTCCGGGTCGACTCGACCCAGAACGGGTGGTGATCGGTCGCGGTGACGGCACCAGAGCTGCCGTCGGTGTGGCGGACCGTCAGTTCGGTGAACTCGCGGTCGTCCGGGGTGCGGATGGTGGCGGTCACCGTACGCGGGCCGCTGGTGCCCGCGACAGGGTCTGCCGCGAGCACGGTGTCACCCGTGCGCAGGGTCTCGATCGGTCGGGTCCCGCCGTCCCCCATGACCACCATGGTGCCGGCCGGGAAGCTGTTGACGCGGCATGCCGTACGTGCGGCGTCCCCGAGCTTGGCCTCGAGCTCCAGTCGTTGGATGAGGGCGCGGTCGGCGTTGGGGTTGTTGCGCAGGGCCGCGAGGGCCGCCTCGGTGCCGACGCCGTCCTTCAGGGTCCCGCGGAACTTGGTGACGGCGTCGGCCACGCTGGTCAGGCTGTTGATCGTGGCCTGGCTGTAGCCGTTGAGCGTCGCCTGGAGGGCGAGCTTGGCGTCCTCGATGCCGACGCCGGTCTCGAGGGCGAAGCGGAAGGCGATGATGCCCTTGCCGGCTTCGGCGAGCTTGCCGACGGGGGCGAAGGTCGCCGCCGCCCAGGCGCAGGAGGCGTTCAGGCCGGGGTTGTTGAAGCACTTGACGAAGTCGTCGGTCAGCAGGTGGAGGAGCAGCCTGGAGCTGTCCCCGGTCGCGCACCCGCCTTCCGGACCGCAGTAGACCTTGTAGTGCTGGGCGTAGTCGGAGTAGGTGAGCTCGATGGTGGAGTCGTACGCGGTCTTGCCGTCGAGCGTCGTGGTGTTGAGGACGACGGTGTCCCAGACGCTGTACTTGCCCTTGCAGGCGTCGAGGCTGAGCCCGGCCTCGGGGCAGGTGCGCATGACGTAGTCGACGGTGCCCGTGACCTTGACCTTCACCGGGACGGTGCAGACCTGCTGCCCGGCGGCGTTGTTGTGCCAGGTCTTGGAGTCACCGAAGAGCCACCCGCCGATGGTGCCGGGGTCGTCGGTGATGCACTTGGACATGTCGTCCTTGACGATCTCCTGCTTCACATCGTCGTGCGGGACGACCTCGATGTAGTAGGCCCGGTCTCCACTGACACCGCTTCCGTCGGTGCCGGCAGTGCCGGCCGGGACCTGGGCGTTGGCGGCCTCGGCCTGCTGCTTCTGGAAGACGGCGGCCTGGGCGTCGGCGGCGGCCTTGGCGGCCTCGGCGGCGCTCTGCTGGGCGGCCGCGGCGCTGGCCTGGGCCTGGTCGGACGCCGCCTTCGCGGTGGCCGCGTACTGCTGGGCCTGGGCGGCGTAGCCGGTGGCCGCGGCCGCGGAGACGCCGGCGCTGCGGGCCGCGGCGTTGGCGGAGGCCGCCGACGCCTGGGCCTGCTGGGCGTACTGGGCGGCCTGCTGGGCGCTGGCCTGGGCGGCCTGGGCCGACTGCGCGGCCTGGTTGGCGAAGCCCTGGGCGGCCTGCGCGGACTGGCTGGCCTGGTTGGCGTAGCCCGCCGCCTGGTCGGCCAGGTTGCTGGCGGTGGCGTAGGACTGCCCGGCCTGGGCCGCGTACTGGCGCGCCTGGGCGACCGAGCCGTCGATGGTGGCGAGGTAGGCCGCGATGGTCGCCACGTGGGCGGCCGTGACGGCGTCGCGCTGCTGGGCCTTCAGGATCCCGGTCTGCAGGAACGGCACGAGCCGGTCGGCGGGTCCGGACAGGACGGCCTGGGCGGCCGCCTTGACCTCGGGTCCGCCACTGGCCAGGGCCTGGGTGACCAGGACGCGGTTGTCGTCGTCGCGGGCCTTGAACTGGCCGACCGTCAGGAAGGCGCGGACGTCGTCGATGGTGCCGTCCAGGGCCTTGCCGGCCGCGGCCTTCACGCCGGGGCCGCCGTTGGCCATGATCTGGGAGAGGGCGACGCGGTCGTCGTCGTCCTTGCCCGGGTACTGGCCGGTGGCGAGGAAGGCCTTCACCTGGTCGGGGGTGCCGACCGAGGCGGTCTCGGCGGCCAGGCGCTTCTCCAGCTTGCCCGGCGCCTGGGCGATGGCCATGACGCTGGTGCGGTCGTCCCGGTCCCGGGCGACGGACAGCGTGCTGCTCAGGAATGCCTGGACGGCGCTGTCGTCACCCTCCAGGGCCGTCTGGGCGGCGGCCTTGGTCCACGGACCGCCGGCGTCCAGCAGGCGCAGCGCGGCCTGACGGCCCTTGAGGACGGCGGTCTTCGCGTCGACGCCGGACGCGGTGGCGTCCTTGATCAGCTGGTCGGTGTCGGCGGCGAACTGGGTGACCTTGCCGGACTCCCAGGCCGCGGTCCTCGCCTTGAGGTCGGCCTCGCGGGAGGCCTCGTCGGCGGCGGCCATCTCGACGGCCTGCTGCTCGTCCAGGCGCTCCTGGTCGGAGGCGCGGGCGATGTCGGTGACCTTGTGCGCCTGCTTGGCGGAGTTGTCGGCCGAGTTGGCGTCGGCGTCGGCCGCGGTGGCGGCGGCCTTCGCGACGTTGGCCCAGTTCGAGGCGTCACTGGCGTGCTGGCGGGCCTGCTCGGCCGCGGTGGCGGCCGCTTCGGCGTGCGCGGCCGCGTCGTTGGCTGCGCGCTGGGCGTCGCCGGCCGCGGCGGCGGCCTGGGCCGCGATCGCGACGGTGGCGTTGGCGGCGCGGGTGGCCTCGGCGGCGGCGCTGCGGGCGCGGGCGGCGGC
>NZ_JBHWGV010000054.1:0-6544 GCF_042732955.1 Kitasatospora sp. NPDC059747
GGTTGTGTTTTGATTCGGCGACCGCGGCGGTGGCGGGGGCGGGGGCGGTCGCCGGGGGGGCCGCCCGGGCCGCGGCGCCCGCGCCGGCCGTGCCGGTGGCGGCCGTCGCGCCGGCGGGCGCGTCGTGGCTGACGGCCTGCCAGCCGAACCAGCCCGCGAGGCAGAGCGGTACGGCCGCGCCGACCACCGTCGTGGTGCGCAGCAGGGCGGAGCGGCGGGGAGGGCGGTTCGTCGGGCCGGTCACGAGCGGTTCAGATCCTGTCCTGGGTCCGTGCGGTGAGGCCGAACGCGTCGGCGATCGGCTTCCACTTTCCGACGAAGTCCTTCTTCGCCTGCGTCGCCTGGGGGTTGAGCTCGTCGGCGTGCTTCTTGTCGGCGGTGGTCGGGGCGGTGCCGGAGCAGCCCTGGCCGGCCACCGAGCGCGCCCAGGCCGCGTACGCCCGGTCGATGTCGGCCGACAGCTGCCAGGCCGACTTCAGCGACTGGATGGCGTCCGCGCCGCCCGGGACGTCCGAGGCGCTCAAGGCGCCCAGCTTGCGCAGCAGTTCGTCGCGCTGCTTGGCGCCGTTGTCGAACACCTGCGCCGCGTCGGCGATGTCGGGCTTGGCCGGGCAGCTGCTGACCTTCGCCACCGCGCTGCCGATCGGGGCCTTCGCGCTCTCGCCCTGGGTGAGCAGGTCGTCCAGCGCGCCGGCCTGGGCCTTGGCGTTCGGCCCGGCGGTGGTCGCGGACGGGCTGGGCGTCGCGCCCGCCGAGGCCGGGTCGGTCGCGGCGGCGCTCGGGTCGCCGGCCGAACCGCTGGGTGCCGGGGCCGGCTGCGGGGTGCCGGACGCTCCCGGGTCGGTGGCCGTGGCGGCCGGGGCGGGCGCGGCCTGGTCCTTCTTGCCGTTGTCCTTGACCGCCATCAGCAGGCCGCCGCCGACCGCCAGCACCAGGAGCAGCGCGAAGCCGATCAGCAGGGGCGCCTTGCGGTTGGTGGGGCGCTCCTCGTCGTCGTCCAGGTCCTCGTAGCCGGCCGGGTGGTCCGGCTGGGCCGGGTAGCCGGGCCGCGGCGGGTACTGGTAGCCGGGGCCGGGGTACGGGCCGGGTGCTTGTGCGGCCGCCTGGGCGCTCGCGTGGGCGCTCGCGTGGGCCGGGAACGGCGACGCGGGAGGGACGGGCGGGGGCGGCGGCGCGGCGGACGGGAACGCGGGCGCCGTCGGCGCGTCGTAGCCCGGGGCCGTCGCCAGGTACGGGCGGGCGCCCAGCGGCGGGCCCTGGTCGCCGACCCCGCCCGGGCCGGGCGGCGGGGCCATGGGGCGCGCGGGAGGTGCGGGAGGCGCCTGGGGCGCGGCGTCGGCGGGCTGCTGCGGCTGGTTCGGCTGGGGCCGGCCGGGCTGCTGGGGGGCGGGCTGCTGGGGGCCGCGGACCCAGCCGCCGGCGCCGCCGCGGGCGGTGGGGTCCCAGACCGCCGGAGCGGTGTTGTTCTGGTCCGTCATGTGCCGCTAGCCCCCACCATCCGCCGTCGCTCTGTCCGGTGCCGCCGTGTCCCGCTGCCGCTCGCTGCCTGCTGTGGCGCGGCCACCGTACCCTCCGGCCCCCCGCCCGGCGGCTCCGGCACGACGTTAGAGCATCTGTGCACGCCTGCGCAGCACGCGCAGCGAACCGGTGACGGAGACCTCCTCGAAGCCCTCCGCGAGCGCCCGCAGGTACACCCGGTAGGGCGCCTGGCCGCCGTCCGCCGGGTCCGGGAAGACGTCGTGCACCACCAGCAGGCCCTCCGGGGCGAGGTGCGGCACCCAGCCCTCGTAGTCGCCGGTCGCGTGCTCGTCGGTGTGCCCGCCGTCGATGAACACCAGGCCGACCGGACGGCCCCACAGCGCCGCGATCCGCGGCGACCGGCCGACCAGCGCCACCACGTGCTCCTCCAGCCCGGCCGCGTGCAGCGTCCGGCGGAACGCCGGCAGCGTGTCCATCAGCCCGACCTCGGGGTCCACGAGCGTCGGGTCGTGGTACTCCCAGCCCGGCTGCTGCTCCTCCGACCCCCGGTGGTGGTCCACCGTCAGCGCGACCGTCCCGGTCTCCCGGGCCGCCGCGGCCAGCAGGACCGCCGAGCGCCCGCAGTACGTCCCGATCTCCAGCACCGGCAGCCCGGTGCGCCGCGCCGCCGTGACCGCGGCCGCGTACAGCGCGAGGCCCTCGTCGACCGGCATGAACCCGGTGGCCGCCTCGAACGCCGCCACCACCTCGTCCGCCGGACGGACGCTCTCCAGCAGGTCGGACATGGGGCGACTCCTCGCGACGGGGTGGGTTCCGGGTACTCCGGTCGGACCCTACTCGACGGTACGTCCGCGCTTCCTCCCGGGACCGCCGCTGGAACGTGTTCTAGTCGCCGCCCCGCGCCCGTGCCAGAATCGGCCCGACCGTGGATCCGAGGCACACCGGGAGCAGCCCCATGCGCGCAGCCGTTCTGCACAAGACCGGGCAGGACACGCTCGATGTCCGCGAGGACGTGACGGCGGTCGGGTTCGGGCCCGGCACGGTCAGGGTCCGGATGCGCGCGGCCAGCCTGTGCCACTCCGACCTCTCCGCGATGAACGGCGTGCTGCCCCAGCCGGCGCCGTTCGTGCCCGGCCACGAGGGCGCGGGCGACGTCGTCGAGGTCGGCGAGGGCGTGCGGTCGGTCGCGCCCGGCGACCGCGTCGTCCTGTGCTGGATGGCACCCTGCGGGCGCTGCGCGCACTGCGAGCGCGGCCGCGGCCACCTCTGCATCGCGAGCCTGCGGCGCCTCGGCGCGCCCGGGTTCCGCTTCGAGGAGGGCGGCGCCGCGGTCGACGCGTCCGGGTTCTACGGCACCGGCTCGTTCGCCGAGGAGGTCGTCGTCGCCGAGGACGCCGTGATCAAGGTCCCCGCCGACCTCCCGTACGAGGCCGCCGCGCTCATCGGCTGCGGCGTCACCACCGGCGTCGGCGCCGCCGTCAACACCGCGCGCGTCGAGCCCGGCGCCTCGGTGGCCGTGATCGGGGCGGGCGGCGTCGGCGTGGCGACCGTCCAGGGCGCCCGGGTCTGCGGCGCGGGCCGGATCACCGTCGTCGACCCCGTGGTCTCGCGGCGCGAACGGGCACTGGCCTTCGGCGCCACCGACGCCATCGCCCCGGAGGACCTCAAGGCGACCGCCAAGGGCCTGCCCGGCGGCGGCTACGACTACGTCTTCGAGGCGGTCGGCCGCTCGGCCACCGTCCGCGCCGCGTACGACGCCACCCGGCGCGGCGGCGCGGTCGTCGTGATCGGCGCCGGGGCGCAGGACGACCTCGCGCAGTTCACCATGGGCGAGCTGTTCTTCAACGAGAAGCGCCTGCTGCCCTCGCTCTACGGCGGGGCGCCCGTGCCGTCCACGATCGCGCTGGTCGTCGACCTGTGGCGGGCCGGGCGGATCGACCTCGACGGCATGGTCACGCACCGGGTCGCGCTCGCCGACGTCAACGACGCGATCGCCCAGATGCGCAGCGGCGAGGCCCTGCGGACGGTCGTCACCCTGGACTGAGCGCGCGGAGGGCCCGCCGGGAAGTCCTCCCGGCGGGCCCTCCGTCAGCCTTGGTTCTCGTCAGCCCTGGTTTGCAGCGCGGTGGCGGCCGTGCGCGCCGGCCTCGGGGCTGTCGTCGGCGGAGGACAGGCCGCGGTGGCGGCCGTGCGACGCGGTGTCCTCGGCCGTGATCTCGTCGGCGTCGGTCCCGTTGGTCGCGGGGCCGGTGGTGTCGGTGAGGGTGTCGGACATCAGAATCGTCTTTTCCGTGCGGAGCTTGCAGATGCATCGGCGCCCCGCCCGGCACTGTGAATGCGCGGTCGGGCCCCCGTTTCGGGCGCAGGAACCGCGCCACAGCCGGTGATCGCGGCCCGTGCCCCGGCCACCATAACGGCCGCGGCGCCCGAGATCCTATCGAGATCCTGACACCCCACCCCGGGGGCACCCACCCCGCCCGGCGCTGCCCCGGCCTGGCCCCGCCGAGACCCTGACCGCCTCCGGCCCGCCAGCGCCCACCCCGCACGGCGCCGTCCTCGCCGAGACCCTGACCACCTCCGGCCCGCCAGCGCCCACCCCGCACGGCGCCGTCCCGGCCTGGCCCCGCCGAGACCCTGACCGCCTCCGGCCCGGCAGCACCCACCCCGCCCGGCGCCGCCCGCCTCTGACCGGTGGCTGCCCCTGCGCTGCCCTGCCCCGGCTACGGGAGATCCTGATCCCACGCCCGGCAGCGCACAGCCCGCCGGCGCCCGCCTCGTGCAGCGCCCTCCGCCCCCAGCCACTGGCCGCCTGCGTGGGAAGTCGGCGACATCGGCGTCCTGTGCCCGGCCTGCGGTGGAGGGCTGGTGGCCGCCCCGCTCCCCGGGCCTCCTGCGCGAGAAGTCGGGCTGGTCGACTTCCCACGCCGCATTCCGTGGATCCGCTGGTCTGCGCGGGAAGTCGGCGACATCGACGTCCTGTGCCCGGCCTGCGGTGGAGGGCCGGTGGCCGCCCCGCTCCCCGGCCCGCTCCCCGGGCCTCCTGTGCGAGAAGTCGGGCCGGCCGACTTCCCACGCCGCATCCCGCAGATCCGCTGGCCGGAGCGTAGGTGTTGGCTTGCGCGGGCGGCTTCTTCATGGCGCGTGCCCGGTGTGCGATGCGCTGTTGTTGCGCGGTGTGGAGTCCAGCCAGTGGCCGACCAGTTCCCGGTAGAGCGGCGACAGGACCTGGAGGTCTCCGTGTCTCGCGAGCGTGCCGCGGCCGCCGTCCAGGAGGAGGACGCGGTCCGCGCGCAGGGCGGAGCTGATCCGGTGCGCCACGACGACGAGTGTTCCCGGTCGGGCGGCGAAGGCCCGTTCGGCCTGGTCCTCGGCGGTGGCGTCCAGGTGGCAGGTCGCCTCGTCGAGCACGATGACCGGGGCGGGGGAGAGGTACGTCCGGACGAGCGCGAGCAACTGCCGCTCGCCGGCGGAGAGTGCGGCGGGGTCGGTGAGGACGGCGTCCGTTCCGCCGAGCCGCGTGACGAGTTCACCGGCGCCCACAACCTCGATGGCACGGGTGAGTTGGGCGTCGGTGGCATCCGGCGCGAGCCACGTCAGGTTCTCGCGCAGCGGGCCGGGGAAGACGTACGCCTCCTGTGGAAGCAGCGCGACCACCCGGGTGCGATCGCCCGGCGAGGGGTGTTCCCCGCCGATGGTGAGGTCGCCGGAGGTGGGTGTGAGCAGTCCGGCGAGCAACCCGGCCAGCGTGGACTTGCCGGCTCCGCTCGGGCCCACGACGGCGACGTGCTCCCCCGCGCCGATCGTCACGTCGAGCCCGTCGAGGACCGGTTCGGCGGTGGGGGCGTGCGCGTAGCGAAGAGCGGTGAGGCACAGGCTCGTGTCACGGGCGGTCGCGCCTCCCGCCGTCGACCGGGCGGTCGGGGCGTCGGCGGCGGAAGCCGTGGCCAGGCGGTCCAGCACGACCGCGAGGCCGAGCAGCCAGCCGCCGACCGTACCGGCCAACGTCCGCACCGCCGGGTCGAGCTGCTGGAGCAGGTACGTGGCGACGCCGAGCAGTTCGCCGGCCGTGAGCACGTCGTGCGCGAGCAGCCACGGCGCTGCCGTGAGCACGACGAGCACCGGCAACCGCCCGCCGAGCGCGACCACGAGCGCGCGCAGGGCGGACGCCCGGCCCAGCGCGCGGGAGGCGGCGGCGCTCGTCCCGGCCGCCTCGGCCAGTGCGGCGGCCACCTGCGTCTGCGTACCGGTGGCCTGCACGTCGCGCAGGCCGTGCAGGGCGCGGCCCGCCTCGGCGGCGAACCGTTCCTCCGCCAGCACGACCGCCCGGCGGCGTTCCACCAGCGGCCGCAGTAGGCGGGCGAAGAGCAGCCCGGCGGCCAGGAGCGGCAGCAGGACGAGCGGCAGGACGGCGGGCGCGAGCAGCGCCAGGCCGATCAGGGCGGCGGCCAGGGTGATTCCGACGCCGCGCAGGGTGCGCAGCAGGGTGGCGGTCAACTGTCGTGCGGACTCGACCTGTTCGGTGAGCCGGGCGACCTCGGCGGCGTCGGCGACGGGCCGGGCGAGCGCGCTCCGGACCACCCGCGTGACGAGCGCGTCCCGCAACGGCTCGACGACCGCCGCGAGGTGCGGGAACCCGGCCCGCGCCGCGAACGCCCGCAGAACCGTGGCCGCGCCGAACCCGGCCAGCCAGGCCACCCCGGCCCCGGGCCGCCCGGCGAGGAAGCCGCGGTCCACGGCGGCCGACACGAGCAGCCCGGAGAGCAACGGCGGCAGGGCCTCGACCACGGACCAGGCGAGCAGCCGTAGCAGCGGTCGGCGTGTGGTGGCGAACTGCCGAAGGAGGAGCGCCCACCCGGGCGAGGCGGTGGGAGTGGAAAGTCGGCGCCGCCGACTTCCTGCGCGGTGGTGGTGGGCGGCCACGGGAGTCGGGGGCGGCTGCGGTGGCGGTGGCGGTGACGCGAGAAGTCGGCGGGCCCGTCGTGTCGCGCCGGGCGCCTGGGCCCGCGGGGACCCTCCGTGGGCTGCGCGCCCGGAGTCGGCGGGGGCCCGAGCCGCCCGCACCCCA
>NZ_JBHWGV010000054.1:6553-9227 GCF_042732955.1 Kitasatospora sp. NPDC059747
CGGGGGGGGGGGGGGCGGGGGGGGGGGGGGGGGGGGGGGGGGGTGGGGGGGGGGGGGGGGGGGGGGGCGCGGGGGGGGGGGGGGGGGGGGGGGGGGGGGGGGGGGGGGTCGGCCCCCGCGGGGCCCGCCCCACCCCCCCCCGCCGGGCGCCTTGGCACGCGAGGACCGTCGGTGGGCTCCGCGCCCTGAGTCGGCGGAGGCAGGAGCCGCCTGCACCGAAAGTCGGCCGAGCCGACTTCCTGCGTCGCCGGGTTGCGCGACAGCGCCTGCGGCGGCGGATGTCGAGCCGTGTGCGGGACGTCGGCCTACTCGACTTCCTGTGTCCGCGGTGTCCGGCCCCGGGTCGTGCGTGAGAAGTCGATCGGCCCGACTTTCGGTGCCCGAGGCGTTTGGCCTGAGGCCCGGCGCGGGAAGTCGATCCGGCCGACTTTCCACGCGGGCGTCGCGGAGCTGGTGGCCCGCGGATGGCCCAGGGTGCTGCACAAGAAGTCGGTCGGGCTGACTTTCCACGCCGGTGGCGCCCGTTCTCGGGTCGTGCGTGAGAAGTCGGTCGGGCCGACTTTCGGTGCCCGAGGTGTTCGGCCCTGGGTCGTGCGCGGGAAATCGGTCGGCCCGATCTTCGCTGTCCGAGGCGCCCGGCCCCGGGTCTGGTGCGGGAAGTCGGTCGGGCCGACTTTCCATGCGGGCGTCGCGGAGTTGGTGGCCCGTGGATGGCCCAGAGTGCTGCACAAGAAGTCGGTCGGGCCGACCTTCGGTGTCCGAGGCGTTCGGCCCTCGGTCGGCCCGACTTTCTGTGCCGGCATCGGTTGCTTGATGGGGTGCGGAGGGCGCAGAGGGCTGCGTGGGAAGTCGGCCCGGCCGACTTTCTGTGTGTGGTGTGCGGTGGCGGGCCATCAGGCGGCTGCTTGTAGGGCGGTGTCGGACAGGGCGGCGCGGTAGTCCGGGTGTGCGAGGAGGGCGGTGTGTGGGGCCAGGGCGCGGAGGCGGCCGTTTTCCAGCCAGGCCACCAGGTTCGCGCGGGCGGCGACGGTGGCGCGGTGGGCGATCACGATGCGGGTGCGGCCGAGGGTGGCGCGGTCGAGTGCCTCGGTGACCTGGTACTCGGTGGCGAGGTCGAGCCCCGACGTCGCGTCGTCCAGCACCACCACCCGCGCCGGCCGGGCCAGCAGTCGGGCCAGCCCGAGGCGTTGCAACTCGCCTCCCGAGAGCCGTAGTTCGTCGAGCGGGGTGTCCCATCCCCGGGGCAGCCGGCGCAGGAAGCCGTCCGCGCGGGCGGCCCCGGCCTCCGCCTCGCCCGCGCCGGCGAGTGCGTCGCGCACCGTGCCGCCGACCAGGGCGGGCCGCTCGAAGGCGTAGCCGACGGCGTTCCGGAGTTCGTCGGGGGCCAGCTCGTCGACCGGGACGCCGTCGATGAGCACCGCGCCCTCGTCGGGGTCGCGCAGTCGTCCGGCGAGGGCGGCCAGCAGGGACTTGCCGGAGCCGGAGCGCCCGACCAGTGCGAGCGTGTGTCCGCCGGGGACGGTGAGGTCGATCGGTCCGAGCAGCACGCGGTCGCCGTCGCGCACCACCGCGCCGCGGAAGGCGAGTTCGCCGGTGCCGCCGACCGGAAGCGTCGCCGCTCCCACGGGTGCGGGCGGGAGCGCGAGCAGGGCGTCGACCCGGGCCCGCCCGGCGCGGGCGTGGGCGACCCCGGCCAGCGATTCGACCTGTTCGAAGAGGCCGGCCCCGAGCGCCGCCCACCCGGCCGCGGCGGCGAGGTCTCCCGGCGCCAGGGCGCCGTCGGCGAGCAGCACGCCCGCCGTCGTCAGGACCGCGATCTCGACCGCGGCGATCAGCAGCGTCGCCTGCCACGCCGTGCGGCGCTGCGCCGTCCACAGCGCGTGCCCGGCCGCGGAGAGGTCGGGCAGCGGCGCCAACACCCGTGCGGCCTCGCGTTCTTCGGCGCCGGCCGCGTGGATGCTGCGCAGCCCGGTGAGTGCGCCCGTGAGGCGCGCGGCGAGCTCCGCCTGCACCTCCTGGTAGCGGGCGAACGCCGAACCGGCGTCGCGCAGGAACAGCCGGATCAGCACCACGCCGGGCACCACCCCGGCGAAGAAGGCCAGCGCCAGCCACGGTGACAGCACCCCGAGGCCGACGATCGCGCCCACCGACGTGAACAGCGCGCCGACCGCGCCGAGCCCGGCGGGCAGCCGCCCGCCCGCGTCGCCGGCCGAGCCCACCAGGCGCGCGGCCAGGTCGCCGGGCGGCGGCCCGCCGCGCAGCCGGCCGCCCGGCCCGAGGTCGAGCAGGTGCCGGACGAGGCGTCCGCGCAGGGCGGCGGTGGCGTCGGCCGCGCCGGCCGGTCCGGCGGCAGCGGCGGTGGCGTTGGCGGCGGCGGCCGTGCCCACGGTGAGGGCGAGCAGCGCGAACGCGCCGGTCGCGGACCGGCCCGCGCCGGCGAGGACGGCGTCGACGGCCCCGGCCAGGGCGGCGGGCAGGGCGAGCGTGGTGGCGGCCTCGACGGGCAGCGCGAGGCCGAGGGCGAGGGTCGGTCCGTCGGGTCGGCGGGGCAAGTGGGCGCTCCTGCAGGAGAGTCGGGGGAAAAGGACGGCGCCGGGGGGGCCCCCCGCCGCGCGCGGCCCCCCGCCCCCGCGCGCCACACGGGCCGCGCCAGACGCGGCCGACAGATAATATT
>NZ_JBHWGV010000054.1:9237-62489 GCF_042732955.1 Kitasatospora sp. NPDC059747
GTTCGCCCCCGAGCCGGCCGGCCCCCCCCCCACCGCCGCCGCCGCGCACACCCCCCGCCTGAGGGGGGTCACCGGTGGGCCGGCGCCCCGCCGCCCCCCCCGCGCCCGTGGGTCATCGGAGGACCCTGGCGCTGCCGTGATCAGTTGATGGTGAAGATCAGGCAGGTCAGGATGAGGCAGGTGTACTGGCAGCCGGCGCCGTGGCCGGTCAGCTCGACGGACTCGCTCTCCGGCAGCTCCTGGAGCGCCGCGAGGTCGGTCTCGAAGTCCACCATGTTCTCCATGATCTGTTCCTCCCCTTGAGTGCGCGCCCGCCGCGATCTGCCTGCGGGCGCCGGGTATCGCCCCCGGGCGGCTCCGTCCGCCGCGCCGGGGTGGTGCCCCGGGCCGTCGGGCCCGGGAGTCTGTGGGGTGTGTCGCCGTGCGGGGCCGGTCAGCCCGGCCGGCCGGTGCGCAGGAAGGCGGCGAGCAGCTCGTGCAGCACGGCCGCGCCCTCCTCGGCCAGCACCTCGTGCCCGGAGCCGGCCGCCTCGACGTACCGGAAGTCCGCGCCCTCGACCCGGCCGATCCGCAGCAACTCGTGTCGCAGCGAACGGGATTGGCTCACCGGGACGACCTCGTCCCGATTGCCGTGCACCACGAGCAGCGGGGCGCTCAGCCGGTGCGCGAGCTGGAGCACGTCGCGCGGCCCGCGGGCGTCCGCGATCTGCTCGCCGCCGCCCAGCCGGGTGGTCAACGCCCGCACCGGGGGCGCCGCTTCGGCCAGCAGCCGGGCGCCGGACAGGAACGGCGCGACCACCGCGCACCGCGCCACGTGCTCGGCCGGGGCGTGCGCCGCCGCCAGCAGGGCCAGGAACGCGCCGTAGCTGACGCCGAACAGCGACGGCGGCTCCAGGCCGAGCGCCGCGCGCTGCCCCGCGAGGCCGTCGAGCAGGTACAGGACGTCGTCCAGGTCGGGCCCGCCCCACGCGCCGCGGATCGCCATCGCGTGCGGCACGCCGTACCCGGTGGAGCCGCGCTGGTTCGGCGCGACCACGGCCAGCCCGTCCGCGGCCATCCGCTGCAGGGCCGGGTCGAACTCCAGCCGCCAGGCGTCCGCCGGGCCGCCGTGCAGCGCCAGGACGAGGTGTGGGCTGCTCAGCCACGCGTCGCCGCCGTATACGACGGCCTCCAACGGCCCGGCCGGGCCCGCGAGTTCGATGCTCTGGGCAGGCTGCCAGCGACCGCCGTCGCCGGGTGCCGTGCTGCCGTCCAGCCGCCAACCGGGCGGCTGCGTACGGGGGATGCGTGCGCCGCCGGGCTGCCACGGCAGCACCGTGTCCCGCCAAGGGCCGGGCAACCCCGAGCCCAGCGGGGCCAGTTGGAGGGGCAGCGGCATCGGTCCGGACGCCGGGGACGCCGGGCCGTGCGCCAGCAGTGCGTCCACGTCCAGCGCCGCGAGCGCCGCCGGGTGGTCCGGTGCCGAGTACGGCATCCGCAGCCCCGCCTCCCCCCAGTGCCCGACCGCGCCGAGCCGGCCCGGCGGCACCGGGAGCGGGTCCAGCCGTCCCGCCGCGGGCCGCCACAGCGCCAGCGCCGAACCCGCGCCGTGGTCGATCTGCACCGCCACCCGCGGCCCGTCCGTCGCCTGCCGCAGTGCCACCGGTCGCAGGAACATCCCCGCCACGTGCAGGCGCTCCGGGAACCGCAGCGGCTCGCCGCCGCCCAGCACGCCCCAGCCCAGCCGGTCGGTGCCCGGCGCGTCGCTGCGCACCATCGCGAAGCGGCTGTCGGGGTCGAACAGGACCAGGCGGTCGTTGCTGCGCTCGCCGATCTCCAGCAGCGGGGTGACGGCGCCGCTGTGCACGTCCAGCACGACGGTGCGGACGATCCCCGCGCTCACCCGGTCCAGGGCGAGCAGCGCCCCGGTGTGGTCCAGCCAGACCCCGCCGCCGTGCAGACCCGGTACCTCGGCGACCTGTTCGGGCTCGCTGCCGTCCGTCCGGACCAGCCAGACGGTGGTCGCCGGGCGGGTGTCGGTGCCGAGCGCGAGCGCCACGGGGGCGGAGGGGGCGGTGCGGCCGGCCGGCAGCGGCAGGAGGCGCAGGCCGGGCATCCGGAGCGTCGCCAACTGCGTTTCCGTGCACGTGCCTTCGCGGGACGACAGGTGGACGAGGTCGTGCCGCTCGCCGTCGTGCCGGCAGATCAGGACCGACCCGTCCGGCAGCGAGACCAACTGCGAGCGCAGGCTCTCCGAACGGTTGCCGGACAGCGGCAGCGCGGTCGGGGCCGCCGGTCCGCCGTCCGCCGGGAGGAGCCAGCTCTCCGCGTACCAGCCGCCGTCGGCGGCCGAGGCGAGGCACGCGGCGTGGCTGCCGTCGGGCGCGAAGGTGAAGCTCAGACGGCGCAGCGCGTTGGTGCGGGTCGGGGCGGCGACGTTCACGGTCGGCCCACCTCGTCCGTGGCGCGGGCCGGCCGGCGCGTGGCGGGCGGCACCGGGTCCACCCAGAGGCGGGGGCCGCCGTGCCGCAGGCGCAGCAGGAAGGCGAGCACGCCGGCGGTGCCGGTGCCGTAGCCGGGCGCGCACCCGGTGCCCGTCTCGTCGGGGAGCACCACGAGGCCGTCGCGGAGGGCGGAGCGGGCGGCGATCAGGTGCGCCAACTCCTCGGCCCCGGATCGGAATTCGCGCTCACTGGTGGCTTCGGCGAGGTCCAGCAGGTACTCGCCGTCGCCCGCCAGGCCGTGGCAGGCGCTCACCCCGCTGTGCCAGCGGCCGGCCAGCACGGCCCGCCCGGCGGCGAGCGCCAGCTCGTGGGCGGTGGCATCCCCGGTGACCTGCCAGAGCCGGAGGAGGAACGTGCCGACGCCGGAGGAACCGCTGCACCAGTGCGGGAGCCGGACGTGCGGGGCGTCGTCCGCGCTCTGCGGCCACCAGGCGGGACCGGTGCCGGTGCCGGTGCCGGCGCCGCCGTCGCCGTCGCGGCGGGCGGTGGCGGTGAGCGTGCGGCCCGCCTCGACGGCACCGGCCAGGAGCGCGGGATCGCCGGTGGCCTCGGCGGCGGCGAGCAGGAAGGCGCCGACCCCGGCGACACCGTGCGCGAACCCGAGGTGGGTGATCCCGGCGAGCGCCGAGTCGAAGTCCCTCGGCACCGGCCAGACCAGCCCGTACGGCTCCCGCCGGGCGGCCGCGAGGAGCGCACGGCCGCCGCGCGCGGCGCAGGCGAGGAAGGCGGACGCCCTGGTGCCGGCGGCGTCGGCGTCGGCCTCGGCGGCGAACCGCAGCTGGGTGAGGCCCGCCCCCGCGGCGCCGTGGCAGACATCCGGGTTGGGCCACTCGACGTCGACCCGCAGCGCCATCGCCGAGGCCCGCTCGGCGAGTTCGCGGTCGTCGAGCGCCCGGGCGGCGTCGAGGAGCGCCCACGCCGTGCCCGACCGCCCGAAGTGCAGCCCAGGCAGGACGACCGGCTCGGCCGCACAGCGGCGCTCGATCCAGTCCGCCGCCACCCGGAGCGTTCCGTCGTCTTCGGGAAGCCCGCCCACGAGCGCGGCACGGGCGAGAACGGCGAGCACCCCGGCGGCCCCGTGCTGCACGTTGCACGGATCCGTCCGCTCCCCGGCCGCCACGACGGGCCACAGGCGGTCCCGCCGTGAGGGCGTGGCGGTGACGGCGAGGTGCCGCAGGCCGTCCGTCAGCACCCGGTCGAGGTCGATGGCCGGCGCAGCGTCGTACCAGTGGAGGTCGGCGACGTCGGCGAGGCGGACCGCGCTGCGGGACTGCGCGGAGGCGTCTCCGGCCGGGCCCGTCCCGGCCTGCTGCGCACCCGGGTGGGCGGTTGCGGACCCAGGGTGGCCGTCGGCCTTGGGGCTCTCGGTCGTGGGCTGCGTGCTGTCCTGTCGTTCGGCGGCGGGCGCAGCGTCGTACCAGGGGAGGCCAACGACGTCGGCGAGGCGGAGTGCACTGGGGGACTGCGCGGAGGCCTCGGGGCTTCCTGCCGTGGGCTGCGTGCCGCCCTGTTGCTCGGCGGCGGGCGCGCCATCGCGAGGGAGGAGATCGGAGGCGCCGACGGGCCGGAGCGCGCTAGGGGGCTGTGTGGCGCCGGATGCACTCGACGGCGTGCCCTCCCCGCTCCGGCCTTCGGCGGTCGGGCTCGCGCCCGACGGCGCGCCCTCCCCGCTCCGGCCTTCGGCGCTCGGGCTCGCACCCGACGGCGCGCCCTCCCCGCCCCGGCCTTCGGCCGTCCGGCCCGCACCCGACGGCGCGCCCTCCCCGTCCCCGCCGAAGACCGCCGCGCGGACGGCCGCCACCCCCCAGCGTTCCGCCGGGGTGTCCGCCCGGAGCCCCAGGACGGCCGGGGCCAGGCGGCGGGCGGTGGTGCCGGTGCGGGCGGCGAGGGTGAGCCAGCGGGTCAGGCGTTCGGTGACGGGGCGGGCGTGGGGGAGGTCCTCGGGGAGGAGCGGGTCGTGGCCGGTGGCGAGGAGGAAGAGGAGGCCGCCGAGGGCGTACAGGTCGACGGCGGGGTCGGCGACGCACGTGCCGTCCGTGACGAGGCTGAGCCGGCCCGGGCCCTGTTCGGGGGCGCGGTAGCCGGGGGTGCCGGCCGCGCCGGCGTGCCGGCCGGTCTCGGCGGCGAGTTCGAGGTCGACGAGCCGCAGGCCGCCGTCGGGCCGCACCATGACGTTGCCGGGGGAGAGGTCGCGCAGGACGAGTCCCTCCGCGTGCACCCGCTCGACGAGGTCGAGGAGGGCCCGGGCCATCGGTCCGGCCTCGGCCCAGTCGACGTCGGGGCTGCCGTCGCGCCGCAGGCGGGTGGCGACCCAGCTGCCCAGCGGTTGCCCGGCGATTCGTTCCTGCACCAGGAAGACCGAGTCGTCCTGCTCGATGAGTTCTATCGCGGCCGGTGCCAGGCCCCGCCCGGCCAGCCGGGTCAGGAGGGCGGCCTCGTGCCGCAGCGCGTCGCGGGCGTCCGTTCCGGCGCGGTCGACCTCGATGTGGGCGCGGGCCTGCTTGACCACGACCTCGGCGCCGCTCGCCGCCTCCCGGCCGAGGAACACGCCGCCCTTGGTGCTGTGCCGCACGGCGGACGTGATCGCGTACCGCCCGGCGAGCAGCACGCCGCCGGCCCGCTTCCTGGGCGACGGTGTCGCGGGCCCCAAGGGCAGGGCGAACGGGTCCCGCACCCACCCCGGCGCCCGGTACGAGGCCCCGCGGACGTCCACCGCCCGCTCCCCGTCCGGCCCGCGCAGCACCGACCGGTACTCCCCGTCGTTGCCGAGCTCGGCGCGTGCCGCGAACGCGCCGTAGCGGTAGTGCACCCGGCTGCCGGGCCGGTACGGCCGGTCGGAGAGCACGACGGGTCCGGGCAGCCCGTCCGTCGCGCGGTCGAGCGCGGCGGCGAGGCGCCGGAACTGGCCGTCGTCCGCCGGGTAGACGGTGATGAACTTGCCCGCCGAACCGCGGTCGCCGTTGCGTGAGTTGAGCTCCCGCAGCCGCTGCTCCCCGGCCGCGAACTTGAAGATGCACGGGTCTTCGGCGACCACCCGCACGACGGCCGCGAGCACCGCCTCTCCCACCGCCGAGGCCGCGCTGACGTGCAGCTTCCAGCCCTGCCCGGGTAAGGGTGACGACCCGGACGGCCTGGCCGTGCACCAGAAGCCCCCGGCGGTGACCTCCCAGTCCCCGCCGCCCTCCCGGCCTCCGGTGCCGGCCAGCGCCGCCCGCGTCGCCTGCGGCCACGGACCGGCCGCGTCCGGCCCGCCGGTCACCGGGCCCGGGCCCGGGCCCCCGGCCGTACGCAGCGATGTGCCCGCCCCCATCATCCGCATCCACATCCCTTCGTATCGGCCGCCGCCCACGGGTGCGTGCTGCTCGTGGCAGCCCCTCGCTACGGCCCCTCGTTGCAATTCCTCATGAGGGGCGATGAGCCCAACCCCTGGTGCGGCGGGCTCCGGCCCGCGCCGACGGAGTGCGATCCCGACCTCGGGCCGGGGCAACTGCCGTTCGCAGAACTGAAGTTACTTTCGAGGCGGGAGAGGCTCAACGCACAGCCGGTCACTTCACTCATAAGGGTGATCCAGCGCGGGTTTCGAATTCGTGCGAAGGGCACGGTGTGAGCAACGCGCGCCCGGCGCACCGGCGTGCGCGGCCCGCGCCCCCGGCGCCCGGGGGGTGCGAGCGGCGGATCGTGGCGGGTTGACGAGCATCCGTGCGCGGGTGGCACCCATGTACGCCGGCCGAACCCGCAGCCCGGGCCCGGGAGACCCCCCGACCGCCCCCGAGACCGAGCGGCCGGGGCCCGACCGCCCCCGCGCGCACGGTAGTCTCGACAGGTGCCGAAACTGTCCGACGTCATCACCGCACTCGAAGAGGTCTACCCGCCGCAGTGGGCGGAGTCCTGGGACGCCGTCGGCCTGGTCTGCGGCGACCCCGAGGCCGAGGTCGGCCGCGTCCTGTTCGCCGTCGACCCCGTGCAGGCCGTCGTGGACGAGGCCGTGGAGTGGGGCGCCGACCTCGTCGTCACCCACCACCCCCTCTACCTGCGCGGCACCACCAGCGTCGCCGCCACCACCTTCAAGGGCCGGGTGGTGCACACGCTGATCCGCAACGGCATCGCCCTGCACGTCGCGCACACCAACGCCGACCACGCCGACCCCGGGGTCTCGGACGCCCTCGCCGAGGCCGTCGGCCTGACCGTCACCGGTCCGCTGGTGCCGGACCCGACCGACCCGCTCGGCCGCCGCGGCGGCGGGCGGATCGGCCTGCTGGAGCCCCCGCTGACCCTCGCCGCCTTCGCCGAGCAGGTCGCCAAGGGCCTGCCCGCCACCGCCGCCGGCGTCCGCGTCTCCGGCGACCCGGACCGGCTGATCAGCCGGGTCGCGGTGTGCGGCGGCTCCGGGGACGGCTTCTTCGCCGAGGTCCGGGCGGCCGGCGTGGACGCCTACGTCACCGCAGACCTGCGCCACCACCCGGCGTCCGAGGCCGCCGAGGCGGCCCCGGTCGCGCTGGTCGACGCCGCGCACTGGGCCACCGAGTGGCCCTGGCTCACCCTGGCCGAGCGGGCCCTGCGGGCCGCCGCCGACCAGCGCGGCTGGGCCGTGGAGACCAAGGTCTCCCACCGGGTCACCGACCCGTGGACCGCGCACGCCCCCATGTCCTTCCCCGCCTGACCCGATTCACAGGAGCTCTCCGCTTGAACGCCGCGCCCGCCGACCAGATCCGCCTGCTCGACCTCCAGGCCTTCGACTCCAAGCTCGACCAGCTGGCCCACCGGCGTCGCAGCCTGCCCGAGCACGCCGAGATCGAGAAGGCCACCGCCGACCACACCGCGCTCAAGGACCTGGTCGTCGCCGCCCAGGCCCAGCAGGGCGACACCGCCCGCGAGCTGACCAAGGCCGAGCAGGACGTCGAGCAGGTCCGCGCCCGCTCCGCCCGCAACCAGCAGCGCCTCGACTCCGGCGCGATCACCTCGCCGAAGGACCTGGAGAACCTCCAGCACGAGATCGGCTCGCTCGCCAAGCGCCAGGGCGACCTGGAGGAGGTCGTGCTCGACGTCATGGAGCGCCTGGAGAGCGCCCAGACCCGCGTCACCGAGCTGACCGCCCGCCTGGAGCACTCCACCGTCGTCCTCACCGAGGCCGAGGGCCGCCGGGACGCCGCCTTCGCCGAGATCGACACCGAGGCCGACAAGGTCAAGCGCGACCGCGAGACCGT
Source organism: Kitasatospora sp. NPDC059747 (assembly GCF_042732955.1). Taxonomy (NCBI): domain Bacteria; kingdom Bacillati; phylum Actinomycetota; class Actinomycetes; order Kitasatosporales; family Streptomycetaceae; genus Kitasatospora; species Kitasatospora sp. NPDC059747. The sequence continues at coordinate 16,925 of NZ_JBHWGV010000054.1, forward strand.
CGCCGCCGTCGTCCCGGCCGACCTCATGAAGCTCTACGCCAAGCTGCGCGAGACGCAGGGCGGCGTCGGCGCGGCCCGCCTCTACCAGCGCCGCTGCGAGGGCTGCCGCACCGAGTTCTCCATCACCGAGTTCAACGCCATCAAGGCCGAGCCGGCCGACAAGGTGGTCCGCTGCGAGAACTGCTCGCGGATCCTGGTCCGCACCGCCGACTCGGGCGTCTGATCCGGTGGCGGCGCGCTTCATCGTCGAGGCGGACGGCGGGTCCCGGGGCAACCCGGGGCCGGCCGGCTACGGCGCGGTCGTCCGCGACGGCGACACCGGGCAGATCGTCGCCGAGGCCGCCGAGTTCATCGGGCACGCCACCAACAACGTGGCCGAGTACAAGGGCCTGATCGCCGGGCTCCGGGCGGCGCGCGAGCTCGACCCGGACGCCACGGTGGACGTCCGGATGGACTCCAAGCTCGTCGTCGAGCAGATGTCCGGGCGTTGGAAGATCAAGCACCCCGACATGCAGCCGCTCGCCGCCGAGGCGAAGACCGTCCTCCCGCGGGGCCGCGTCACCTACACCTGGATCCCGCGCGAGCGGAACAAGGACGCCGACCGGCTCGCCAACGAGGCCATGGACGCCGGCAAGGCGGGCCGCCAGTGGGAGCCCAGGAAGCCCGCCGCGGCAGCGCCGGCCGCGGCGGCCGTCGCCGAACGGCCGCTGGAGACCGCGGCCCCCAAGGCCGGCTGGGCCGCCCCGGCCGACCTCGGCACCCCCACCACCTTCGTGCTGCTGCGCCACGGCGAGACCGCGCTCACCCCGGAGAAGCGCTTCTCCGGCAGCGGCGGCAGCGACCCGGAGCTCTCCGAGAAGGGCCGCTGGCAGGCCGAACGGGCCGCCGAGGCGCTCGCCGCGCGCGGCAGCATCCAGGCGGTCGTCGCCTCCCCGATGCAGCGCACCCGGCAGACCGCCGAGACCGTCGCGGCCAGGCTCGGCCTGGAGGTGCGGTACGAGGAGGGCCTGCGCGAGGTCGACTTCGGCGCGTGGGAGGGCCTGACCTTCGCCGAGGTGAGCGAGCGCTACCCGGACGACCTCACGGCGTGGCTCGGCTCGGCCAAGGCCAAGCCGACCGGCAGCAGCGAGAGCTTCACCACGCTCACCCACCGGGCCGGCGTCGCCCGCGACAAGATCATCGCCCGCCACCCCGGCCGGACGGTCCTCGTCGTGTCGCACGTCAGCCCGATCAAGACGCTGGTCCGACTGGCCCTCGGCGCCCCGCCGGACTCGCTGTACCGGATGGAGCTGTCGGCGGCCTCGCTGTGCGCCGTCCAGTACTACGCGGACGGCAACGCGTCGGTGCGGCTGCTCAACGACACGTCGCACCTGCGCTGACCCGACCGTGAGGCGGGGCACGGGCCCCGCCTCACACCGTCAGTGCACCTCGGTGACGACGACGTCCAGCTGCCACGGCTTGCGGGCCGTGCCCTCCGCGGCGAGCTCCACCCGGTGGCCCAGCTCCAGCAGGGCGTCCATCAGCTCGGCGGGGGTCTTCGGCTCGGCGCCGGCCACCAGGAGGTCCCGGACGAGCCGGCCCTTCGTCGCCTTGTTGAAGTGGCTGACGACCGTGCGCTTGCCGTTCCGCTCCTGGAGCACCCGGACGGTCGCCGTGCGCGAGGCCACCTCGCCGGCCGGCTTCCACGCGGCCGCGTACGCGGAACTGCGCAGGTCCAGCACCAGCCCGTCCGCGACCTCCGGGAGCACGGGGGCCATCGCGCTCCGCCAGTACGCCCCGAGTGCCCCCAGGCCGGGGAGTTTCACGCCCATCGAGCAGCGGTACGGCGGGATCCGGTCGGCGATCCGCACGGCGCCCCACAGCCCGGAGAACACCAGCAGCGAGCGCTCGGCCCGGCCGTACGCGGCCTCGTCCAGGGTGGCCAGGCCCAGGTTGTCGAACAGCACCCCGGTGTACACCTCGCCCGCCGGCCGCACCCCGGCCGACGGCAGCCCGGCGTTCCGCGCGATCTCCCCGCGCAGCCCCGGACTGAGCCCGAGCACCTCGGCGGCGGTGTCCTCGTCCCCCCGGCACAGCGTGACCAGCGCCTCCAGCACCTCGGCCCGCGCCGTCGTCAGCCCCGCCAACGACAACCGGTCGAGCACCACCGGCCCCCCGTCCCCGGACGCGGCCTTCCCCTCCGAGGGCGGCAACAGCACCAGCACAGCGGACTCCTCAACACTTTGTGGCAACCGAACCCCGCCACCCTACTGCGACGGCTCCCCGGCACCCGCCCGCGCGACCACGGCCGCCCCGGCACCGAGGGCCAGGCAGAGCGGCGAGTAGTACCGGGTGTTCAGTCGCGTGAACCGCTCCGAACGCTCGACGACGTTCCCGAACAGCGCCAGCCCGCCGATCCCGCGCGCCAGCATCACCCCGGACACCGCCCGCACTCCGGCCCGCCGCAGCCGCCGCGGTCCCACCGGCGGCAGCGCGCCGGCCTCGGCCGCCACCAGGTACGCGGCCGTCCCGAGCAGCCCCGCCACCGCGAGGCAGGCGGCCGCCGGCGGCAGCTCGTCGCCCGCGCCGACCAGGGTGTCCGCGAACTCCTCCGGCGTCCGCAACGGCCACGGCGTCACCGACCACACCGCGTGCAGCGCCCCGACGCCCGCCAACGCGGCCGACACGGCCACCCCGGTCGCCTTCACCGTCCTCATCACCGGACCCCCTCCACGTTCGACCACCTGTCCCAACTCTACGGACCCTTACGTCCGTTGACCGCCGGCCGTCCGACCGGGCCGTGGCCCGCCGTTCGGCTGCTGCTGTCGCCCGTGGTGCCGGGGGTATTTCGGTGGGGGGCGGGTGTCGGTCGGCTGTCCGCCTGCTCGCTGTTCCGTGGCCCGCCGTTCGGCTGCTGTCGCCGGTGGCGCCCGGGGTATTTCGGTGGGGGTGGCGGGTGTCGGTCGGCTGTCCGTCCGCTCCCCGGGCCGTGGCCCGCCGTTCGGCTGCTGCGCCCTGCCCCTGTCCAGGGGGAACCGGTGGGGGAATTCGGTGGGGGCAGGGGTCCACCGGCCGTTACGGTGGGTGGCGAAGGAGAGTGAGTGAGATGTCCCTGCGACCCCTGGACCTGGTGCCCGGCGAGGATGACGACGCCGTGGAGGAGTCCCTGTCCGTGCGGCTGCCCGCCGACCTGCCGGTGGAGACGCGGCAGGCGCTGGAGTTCGCGCTGCGCGCCGCCGCGCAGGCCGTGATGGCCGGGCGGGTGCGGGTCACCGAGGGGGAGGGCGGGGGCGACACCGCCGAGCTGGCGTTCGAGGTGCGGCAGTCCGACGTGCCGGAGGGCCTGACGCGGCCCGGCCGGGCCGAGCGCCGGGCGGCCATGGTGGCCCGCATCCGCGCGGCCAACGCCGAGACGCTGGAGAGGCTGAAGGACCTGTGACCCGGCCCACCGGGCCCACGGAGTTCCTGGACCTCGACGACGTCACCTACCTCGCCGGCGGCCCGGAGAACATCCGCGACCTCGGCGCCCTGCTGTCCGCCCTCGGCCGTCCGCAGGCGAGCCTGTTCGGCGCCGACGCCTACCCGGACCTCTGGACCAAGGCCGCCGCGCTCGGCCAGAGCCTCGCCCGCAACCACCCGCTGGTCGACCGGAACAAGCGCACCGCCTTCGAGGCGATGCTGCTGTTCCTGGACTACAACGGCGAGTCCTACACCGACCCGCACCCGGACGACGCCGTCGCCTTCGTGCTGCGCCTGGCCACCGGCGGCTACGACGACTCCGTCTCCCTCGCCGCCGCCGACCTCAGGAAGCTCCTGGGCCGCTGAGGCCGCCGAGGCCGACGAGGCCACCGGTACCCCGGAGGTCACCGAAACCCGGAGGCCACCGAAACCCCGGAGGGGGCCACCCGGGGCCGCCGAGCCTCCGTCCGGAATCACCCGATTCGCCCTACGCTGACGTGCATGCCACGCCGAAAACTGCGCGTCAAGGCCGCCGACTCCGCCCGGATCAACGCGGAACTGGCCGAGCTCAGGACCCGACTGGAGATCCACGCCGAGTGGCCGGAGGCGGTGCTGGCCGAGGCGGAGGAGGCGGCCGAGCGGCCCCGGATGCCCGAGTACGACGCCACCGACCTGCCGCTCTTCACGGTCGACCCGCCCGGCTCCCGGGACCTCGACCAGGCCATGCACCTCACCCGCCGCCCGGGCGGCGGCTACCGGGTGTACTACGCGATCGCCGACGTCGCCGCCTTCGTCCGCCCGGGCGGGGCGATCGACGCCGAGGCCCGCCGCCGGGTCGAAACCCTGTACTTCCCGGACCACCGCATCCCGTTGCACCCCACCCGGATCTCCGAGGACGCCGCCAGCCTCCTGCCCGGCGAGCCCCGCCCGGCGCTGCTGTGGCAACTGGACCTGGACGCGGACGGCGGGGTCGTGCTCGCGGACGCGCGCCGCGCCGTGGTCCGTTCGCACCGCCGCCTGGACTACGCGGCCGTCCAGCGCGCCGTCGACCTGGGCGGGGCCGACGAGCAACTGGCCCTGCTCGCGACGGTCGGCGGGCTGCGCGAGGAGCAGGAGCGGGCGCGCGGCGGGATCAGCCTGCCGGTGCCCGAGCAGGAGGTGGAGGAGACCCTGCACGGGTACGTCCTCGGCTATCGCGCGCCCGGCCCGGCCGACGGCTGGAACGCCCAGATCTCGCTGCTCACCGGCATGGCCGCCGCGGAGATGATGCTGGACGCGGGCGTCGGCCTGCTGCGCACCCTGCCGGCCGCGCCCGCCTCCGCGTACGCGCGGCTGCGCCGGATCGCCGCCGCCCTGGACGTGGCCTGGCCGGAGGGCCTCCCGTACCAGGAGCTGATCCGCTCGCTGGATCCGGACGTGCCGCTCAACGCCGCGTTCCTCAACGAGTGCACCGGGCTGCTGCGCGGCGCCGGCTACCACGCGTTCGACGAGTCCCGCGGCCTGCCCGCCCCCGCCGATCCGGGCCACGCGGCGCTGGCGGCGCCGTACGCGCACTGCACGGCGCCGCTGCGCCGGCTCGGCGACCGGTTCGCCCAGGAGGTGTGCGCGGCGGTGGCCGCGGGGGAGGACGTGCCGGACTGGACGCGTGAGGCGCTGCCCGGTGTGCCGGCGCTGATGGCGAGCGGGGACCGCCGTTCGGCCGAGGTCGAGCGGGCGTGCGTGGACCTGGTGGAGGCGGAGCTGCTGGCGGGCCGGGAGGGCGAGGACTTCACGGCGGTGGTGATCGACGTGGACGAGAAGCGGCCGGCCTCGGGCACCGTCCAACTGCGCGAGCCGGCCGTCCGGGCCCGCTGCGACCGGCCGGCCGGCCCCGAAGCGGCCGCCCCCGGTGCGGTCCCGGCCCCGCTGCCGCTCGGCGGGCTGATCCGGGTGCGGCTGGCGGCGGCCGATCCGGCCACCCGGACGGTCCGCTTCGCGGCCCTCTGAGCCGCCCGGGGGCGGGCGGGGGTGGGAGGATCGTGCCGTGTCCGAACCCTCCGCCCCCACCGCCCCCGCCGATCAGGGGCGCCGCCGGCGCCTGCTCGTGCTGGCGATCTGCTGTCTGAGCCTGTTCATCGTCGGCCTCGACAACACCGTGGTGAACATCGCGCTGCCCGCGATCCAGCACGACCTCGACGCCCCGGCGTCCGGCCTGCAGTGGATCATCGACGCGTACACCCTCGTGCTGGCCTCGCTGCTGATGCTGTTCGGTTCGGTGGCCGACCGCTTCGGCCGCCGCCGGGTGTTCAAGATCGGTCTGCTGTGCTTCGCGCTCGGCTCGCTGCTGTGCAGTCTGGCGCCGAGCCTGGAGTGGCTGGTGGCGTTCCGGGCGCTCCAGGCGGTCGGCGGGTCGATGCTCAACCCGGTCGCCATGTCGATCATCACCAACACCTTCACCGACCCGGCCGAGCGGGCCCGGGCGATCGGCGTGTGGGGCGGGGTGGTCGGCATCTCGATGGCGATGGGGCCGCTGCTCGGCGGGTTCCTGGTGGACGGCGCCGGGTGGCCGTCGATCTTCCTGATCAACGTTCCGGTCGCGCTGGTCGCCGTGGCGCTGACCATCCGTTACGTCCCGGAGTCGCGCGCCCCGCGGCCGCGCCGGCTGGACCCGGTCGGGCAGCTGCTGATGGTCCTGCTGCTGGGCTGCGGCACCGCCGCCATCATCGAGGGCCCCGGCAACGGCTGGACGTCCCCGCTGATCCTGGCCCTGGCCGGGGTCGCGGTGGCCGCGCTGGTCGCCTTCCCGCTGTGGGAGCGGCGGGTCGCCGAGCCGCTGGTCGACCCGCGCTTCTTCGCCAGCCCGCCGTTCACCGGCGCCACCGTCACGGCGGTGTGCGCGTTCGCCGGGCTCGGCGGCTTCCTCTTCCTCAACACCCTCTACCTGCAGGACGTCCGGCACTACGGCCCGGTCGAGGCGGGCCTGTGGACGCTGCCGATGGCCGGGATGATGCTGGTCTGCGCGCCGCTGTCCGGACGGATCGTCGGCGGCCGCGGCCCGCGCCTGCCGCTGGTCGCGGCCGGGCTGGGCCTGGCCGCGAGCGGCTTGCTGCTCACCCGGCTGACCGCGGACTCCCCGGCGGTGCTGCTGCTCGTCGCGTACGCGCTGTTCGGCTTCGGCTTCGGCATGGTCAACGCGCCGATCACCAACGCGGCCGTCTCCGGCATGCCGCGGGCCCAGGCGGGCGTGGCGGCGGCCGTCGCGTCGACGAGCCGGCAGGTCGGCCAGTCGCTCGGGGTGGCGGTGATCGGGACGGTGGTGACCTCGGCGGTGGTCGGCCCGGTGGCCACGGGTTTCGCGTCGGCCAGCCACGCCGGCTGGTGGATCCTGGTGGGCCTCGGCGGTGCGATCCTCGCCCTCGGCCTGGCCACCACCTCGGCCCGGGCGACGGCGGCCGCGGCCCGGGTCGTCGCCCGGCTCGGCGGGGATGCGCCGGCGGTCCGGACCGGAGTACGGCAGGCGCCGCCCGAGCGGCTACGATGACCACTACGGCGGAAGAGCCGGCCGGGCGGTCGCGACGGGTCCCAGACCCGCCGAGGAACGTCCGGGCTCCACAGAGCAGGGTGGTGGGTAACGCCCACCCGGGGTGACCCGCGGGACAGTGCCACAGAAAACAGACCGCCCGCCGTTCTGCGGCGGGTAAGGGTGAAACGGTGGTGTAAGAGACCACCAGCGACCGGGGTGACCCGGCCGGCTCGGTAAACCCCACCTGGAGCAAGGTCAAGATCGGTGCCTCCGGGCGCCGTGCGCGAGTGTTCGAGGGCTGCTCGCCCGAGCTCGCGGGTAGACCGCACGAGGCTGTCGGCAACGGCAGCCCTAGATGGATGGCCGTCTCCCCGGGCCGCGCAAGCAGCCCGGGTGACAGAACCCGGCGTACAGGCCGACTCTTCCGCCCCCATGCAGCCGAAGGCCCTCCGGGCCGCGCGAGAAGCGCGGGCCGGAGGGCCTTCGTCGTGCCGGGGCGGGGTCCGACTAGGCCGGGTGGGCGCCGACGGCGTCGCGGATCTGCTCGCCGAGGCCGCCGTTGACGCGGGCGCAGTTGGCGCAGCAGAAGAACATGCCGGCCACCTCGACGCCGTGGCCGACGATGCGCACGCTGCACTGTTCGCAGCGGGGCGCGAGCTTCTCCATCGCGCACTCGAAGCTGTCGAAGGTGTAGGTGTCGCCGGTGACCGTCTTGATCTCGAAGGCGAGCCAGTAGTCGTTGCCGCAGGTGACGCAGATGGCCATGGCGGCCGTCTCCTTCCGGTGGGGCCGGCCCTGGCGGGGCGGCTGCCTCCAGTGTCGAAGGGGCGGACGGCCGCGGCCACTCGGCGGCACCGTCAGGCGGAGCGGTCGGCCAGCTCCGTCAGGGCCCGGACGGCGCGCTCGGCGTCGTCGGCGCCGACGAACAGGTGGTCGTGGTGGAAGCCGGCCACGACGTTGCAGCTGATCCCCTCCTCGGCGAGCCGGCCGGCGACCGCCGCCGTCAGTCCGACGGCCTCCAGTGCCGAGTGGATCTGCAGGGTGATCCAGGCGGCCACGTACTCGTACCGCAGCCCGAGGGCGTCCGCCTCCTCCTGCGGGAGCACCACCGTCACCCCTTCGGGTTCGGCGACGGTCACCACCGGCCGCATTCCGGCGGGCACCTTCGCGGGCAGCGTGCAGTAGACGTACCGCCCCGGGTTGAGCAGCGGGCGCATGCCGCGCAGCAGCGTCGAAAGATCGCGTTCTCCGGCCATGCCCGTCACCGTAGCGGCTGGACGGGGGCCGACCGCTGCGCTCGGCGGCCGTGTCGGGTGTCGGTATCCGTTGACGAGCGACAGTCACCGATATATCGTCGAACTATCGAGACAGTTACTCGACTGTTTCGCCGAACCACAGGAGGTGGGCGCCATGCGCTCAGGAATGCGATTTCGTGGAGAGGGTCCCCGCGGCGACCGGCGTCGCGGCCCGGGCCCGGAGTTCGAGGGGATGCCGGGGGAGGGCTACGAGCGCCGCGCGGCGTTCGGCGGCTTCGGTCCGCCGTTCGGCGGCGGTGGCCCCGGCCGCCCGATGGGCGGTCCGTTCGGGCACGGCTTCGGCGGGCACGGCGGCCGGCGCGGCGGCCCGCACGGGCGGCGCGGGGGCCGGGCACGGCGTGGGGACGTCCGTGCCTCGCTGCTGGCGCTGCTCAAGGAGCGGCCGATGCACGGGTACGAGATGATCGCCGAGATCACCGAGCGGACCGGCGGGGCCTGGCGGCCGAGTCCGGGTTCGATCTACCCGAACCTCCAGCTGATGGAGGAGGAGGGCCTGATCGTCGCGGAGGTGATCGGCGGCAAGCGGCTGGTCTCGCTCACCGAGGCGGGCCGGGCCGAGGCCGAGGCGGGGGCCGCGGAGCCGTGGGCGGAGGCCGGCCGGGAGGTCGACTGGGAGGCCGTCCAGGAGGTCGGCCAGGCGCTGGCCGCGGTCGACCAGGCGATCCGTCAGGTCATGGCCACCGGCTCGGAGGGGCAGCGCACCAAGGGCCTGGCGGTGCTGACCGAGGCCCGCAAGAAGCTGTACCTGATCCTCGCCGAGGACGAATGACCGAGGGTGAATGACCGGGGACGACTGACCGAGGTGCCCGACCGTCGCCGGGGGGAAGCGGGCGGTGCCGCTGTTCGGGAGCGGGCCCGGGAGCGGGCTCAGCCGCGGATCGTGAACAGGGCCACGCAGGAGAGCAGCAGCACCGCCCACGCGAACCAGAGCCAGCCGTCGGGCCCGATGACGACGGTGTAGAGGCTGATCACGACCAGCAGCGCCGCGGTGACGCCGGCCACCTGCCGGTTGTGGTGCGCGATCGCCTGGGTCCTGCTCCTGGGGTGCCGCACGGTTCTCGCCATAGCCGTCCTCCCGGGGAGGCTGCGGAGGGGCGCGGCCCGCGCGGCCGTCAGTCGGACGCGCGCTCGGTGGCCGCCTCGTCGTACTCGTAGCGCCAGAACCAGCGGGTGCCGTGCACCTGCTTGGACCGGACGTACACCAGTGTGCGCGCGGGGGTGTCGCCGTGCGCGGGGACCGGCACCTTGTACTTCTTGGGCACGCCGAGCATCATCCCCACCTCGATGGGGAGGACCTGGCCGTCCATGGGGCCGCCGACGAATTCGGTCTCCGCTTTCACCCCACCAGGGTCTCACCTCCGGGCGGGTGACGTTACGGCGGACCACCGGAGGGGGCCTTGTGGCCACTGCGTGCCGGGAGTGTGACCGGCGAGGCACCGCCCCCGGTCATCCGAAGGGCCCGCGCACCCTTATCCTTCCTGTTACGCCCTCGGGGTCCACCCGGGTCAGCGGGCCCCGTGCGGGCCGGGCGAGGCGCGGATCGGCGTGCTCTCCCGGCCTTCGAGCCGCAGCCCGAGCGCTGCCGCGACTCCGTACCGTGACCCGGGCGTCGGCCGTCCGGTGACCCCGGCTCCGGCCGGCAGGGCGTGGACGGCAAGGCCGAGCACCGACCCGGGAAGCAGCGGGGGGCGCCGTGCGTTGCGTCGGAGAGGTACGTCGAACGCTGTGTCGCACCAGGCACGGCAGCGCGCGGAAGGGGCCCGATGGAAGCCGGCAGCAGGTGGACGACCTGGTGGCAGAAGCGTGACCGTGAGCGGGCCCGTCCGGGCGACGCGGACACTCCCGCCGCCCGACTGGATCAGCTGCTCGGCGCCGTCCGCGCCGGTTTCCCGCTCGCACCCGCGGCCCATCCGGCCGGCTACCGATGTTCGTGCGACCGGGTCGCCTGTCCGGCGCCCGCCCAGCACCCGGTGTCCTTCGCCTGGCAGACCCAGGCCACCACGGACCCGGAGCAGCTGGCCCGCTGGCTCTCCCGCGACCCGCACGCCAACTTCGTGACCGCCACCGGCCGCGCGCACGACGTCCTGGACGTCCCGGCCGAGGCCGGGCGGCTCGCCCTGGAGCGGCTGACGGCGCTCGGCGTCGAGGGCCCGGTGGCCGCCGTCGGCGAGGACCGCTACCTGTTCTTCACCGCCACCCGCGGCACCCCGCAGGACGAGGACGAGTGGTGGCCGAGCGCGCTCGACTCCACGCCGGACACCATGTCCGAGCACCCCGGCCTGCGCTGGCACTGCCGCGGCTCGTACACGCTGCTGCCGCCGGCCGCGCTGCCGGACGGCTCCCAGGTGCGGTGGCTGCGCGGGCCCGAGCTGTCCCTGCCGGACCCGCTGCGCGTCCTCGACGTGCTGACGGACGCCTGCACCGAGGTGGGCGCCGTGGCCGAGGAGCAGTGGCTCATCGGCTGACGACGCCCACCGGGGCGGGGCGCCGCGGCGTGGGTCACGGCAGGGTCAGGACCTCCGCGCCGTCCGCCGTGACCACCAGGGTGTGCTCGAACTGGGCGGTGCGCTTGCGGTCCTTGGTGACGACGGTCCAGCCGTCCGGCCAGATCTCGTAGTCGTAGGTGCCGAGGGTGAGCATCGGCTCGATGGTGAAGGTCATCCCGGGCTTGATCACCTCGGTGGCCCGCTCGCTGTCGTAGTGCGGGATGATCAGGCCGGAGTGGAACGACGTGTTGATGCCGTGGCCGGTGAAGTCCCGCACGACGCCGTAGTCGAAGCGCTTGGCGTAGGACTCGATGACCCGGCCGATCACGTTGATCTGACGGCCCGGCTTGACCGCCTTGATCGCCCGGTCGAGCGACTCCCTGGTCCGCTCGACCAGCAGCCGGGACTCCTCGTCCACGTCGCCGACCAGGTAGGTGGCGTTGAGGTCGCCGTGCACGCCGTGGATGTAGGCGGTGGCGTCGATGTTGACGATGTCGCCGTCCTGGAGCACGGTCGAGTCCGGGATGCCGTGGCAGATCACCTCGTTGATCGAGGTGCAGACGGACTTGGGGAAGCCCCGGTAGCCGAGGTCGGACGGGTAGGCGCCGTGGTCGCACATGTACGCGTGGGCGACGGCGTCCAGCGCGTCGGTGGTGACGCCGGGCGCGATCAGCGCGGCCGCCTCGGCCATCGCCTGCGCGGCGATCCGGCCCGCGATCCGCATCTTCTCGATCGTCTCGGCGGTCTGCACCTCGGGCCCGGTGTACGGCGTCGGCGCGGGCTTGCCGACGTACTCGGGGCGCGCGATGTGCGCCGGGACCTTGCGGGTGGGGGACTGGGTGCCGGGTACGAGAGCCATGCGGCGAGTCTATCGGCCGGGCCCCGGGCGGCCGGGAGGTGTGCGGAGCGGCCCCGGCCGGGGAATGATCGGTAGCGGACCGTCCGCCGTCGTACAGGAGACCGCCATGCCCCTGGGATTCCACCGCAAGCCGACCGGCAAGCCCGGCGAGTGGTTCTACTGCATCAAGCACAACAAGGTCGAGGAGGGCCCCGAGTGCCCGGCCAAGGACCGCCTCGGCCCGTACGCCACCCGCGACGAGGCGGCGCACGCCCTCCAGCTCGTCGAGGAGCGCAACCGCGAGTGGCGCAACGCGTCGGACGACAAGCCGGAGGGCGGGGCGGAGCGACAGGCCGAGTGACGGCTCGTCAGGGGGCTGCCGCCGCCCGTTCGCGCTCCGCCCGTTCGTGCCCGGCCCGGACGGCGGCGGTGTTCGGGTCGGTGCGGTCGTCGTACCGCAGCAGGCTGGGGAGCGCCGCGGCGACGGCGACGACGGCGACGACGCAGGCCGCCCCGCCGGTCCAGACGGAGGCCCGGACACCGATCAGGCCGGCCATCGTGCCGGCCCGGACCTGCCCGAGCTGCGGGCCGACCGAATAGCTGAGCAGTTCCACGCCCGCCATCCGGCCGCGGACCTCGTCCGGGATGGACTGGTTCCACATGGTCGAGCGGGCGACGCCGCTGATCTCGTCGGCACCGCCGGCCAGCGCCAGGCCGAGCAGGACCACCCAGACGTTGCCGGCCAGGCCCGCGAGCGCCATCGCCGCACCCCAGCCGACGGCGGCGACGACCAGCAGGCGGCCATGCCGGTGCACCCGGGAGGTCCACCCGCTGGTCGCGCCGACCAGCAGGGCGCCCGCGGCGGAGGCCGCGTACATCGGGCCGAGCGCCCAGTCGGCGCCCAACTCCGAGGCCAGGAACGGGAAGACGGCGACGGGGAAGGCGAACAGCATCGCGCAGAGGTCGATCGCGTACGTGCCGAGCAGGTCCTTGCGGCTCCACGCGTACCGGAGCCCGGTGAACACAGCCTGCAGGGTGGGGCGTTCGGCGTCGCTCGCGGGCGGCACGGCGCGGATCCGGGCGAGCAGCAGCAGCGACACGGCGAACGTGAGGACGTCGAGCGCGTACGCCGTCCGCACCCCGGCGAAGGCGACGGTGACGCCGGCCAGCGCCGGGCCCGCCACCGAAGCGACGTTGCGGTACAGGGATTTGAGGGCGAACGCGGCGGCCAGCTGGTCGTGCCGGACGATCCGCGGGACGAGCGAGTCCAGCGCCGGGCGCTGGAGGCCGTCGGCCGCGGCGACCAGCGCGGCGACCGCGTAGACCGGCCAGAGCAGCGGCTGCGGCAGCAGCGCGTTGAGCAGGAGCAGCCCGGCCAGCAGGCCGAGCCCGGCCTCGGACAGCAGCACCAGCCGGCGCCGGTCGAGGGCGTCGGCGAGCGCGCCGCCCCAGAGCCCGAAGACGATCAGCGGGACGAGCTCGAAGGCGCCGACCAGGCCGACCGCGAAGGACGAACCGGTGAGGTCCTTGATCTGCATCGGCACGGCGACGTAGGTGAGGAAGCTGCCGAAGCTCGTCACGCAGCCGGACGTCCAGAGCAGCCGGAAGTCGCGGGAGGAGCGCCAGGGCGAGAGGTCGGGGCGCAGCGAGCGCAGCAGGGCGCGCAGCCGGCCGGTATGGGGTGGTTCGTCGTCGTTCACGAACGACCATCCTCGGACGGCCGTTCCGGGCGCCGCAACGGGTTTTCCCGGCCGCCGGGGCGGGGCCTACCAGCGGCCGATCGCCGGGGGCGCGGCGAGCCGGGCGGCCAGGTCGGCGAGCCGGCCGAGGGCCGAGCGGCGGGGCGGGGGCTGCGCGGCGGCGGCGCTCACCAGGTGCTGGGCGAGGTCGAAGGGCTCTTCCGCGCCGGTGCCGACGGCCAGCCGCTCGTGCGCGAGCGCGCGGAGGTCGTCGAGTCCGTCGGGGCCGGCGAGTCCGCCCGGCCCGCCGGCCGCGGCGCCGCCGTCCAGCGCGAGCACCGTCGCGCCGCCCCGGCGGGCGTCCAGGACGCGCTCCAGCAGCGGCGCGCCGACGGCCCGCGGGGCGACCACCAGGACGGTGGCGCCGCGCCGGGCCCCGCTGAGCCGCCCGAGGCCGTGCGCCAGGTGCGCCGGGGCGCCGGCCGTCGGGCCGTGCCGCAGCAGGGTGGGCGCCAGCCGGGGGACGTCCGACCAGGCGGCCTCGTCGTCCAGGTGGGCGGCCAGGTGCCAGGGCTCGTACGCCTCGGTGCCGACCAGCAGCAGCTCGCCCGCCCCGCGCCGGGACACCGAGCGGCGCAGCGCTCCGGCGAAGCCGCCGACCGCCTCCAGCCAGCCGGTGCCCGCCAGCCGCTCCCGGAGTGCCGAAACTCTCACCGCGTCCATGGGCCTCAGAATGTCCGCCCGGCCGGGGATTTGGCAGGATCGGCCCATGACTTCCCTCGATTCAGCGACAAACCCGGCCCGTGAGCTGCCGGACGTCTCGCAGCTGGTGGTCGGCGTCCTCGGCGGCACCGGCGACCAGGGGCGCGGGCTGGCCCTGCGACTGGCCAAGGCCGGCCAGCAGGTGATCATCGGCTCGCGCGACGCCGCCCGGGCCGAGGCCTCGGCCGCCGAGCTGGGCCTCGGCGTGCGCGGCGCCGACAACGCCGCCGTCGCCCGGGAGAGCGACATCGTGATCATCGCCGTCCCGTGGGACGGGCACGCCGCGACCCTCACCGCCCTGCGCGAGGAGCTGGCCGGCAAGATCGTCGTCGACTGCGTGAACCCGCTCGGCTTCGACAAGCAGGGCGCCTACGCGCTCGTCCCGGAGGAGGGCAGCGCCGCGCAGCAGGCCGCCGCGCTCCTGCCGGACTCGCGGGTCACCGCCGCGTTCCACCACCTGTCGGCGGTGCTGCTCCAGGACGAGTCGGTGGAGCGGATCGACACCGACGTCATGGTCCTCGGCGACGGGCGGGCCGCCACCGACGTCGTGCAGGCGCTCGCCGAGCGGATCCCCGGCATGCGGGGCATCTTCGCCGGCCGGCTGCGCAACGCCCACCAGGTCGAGTCGCTGGTGGCCAACCTGATCTCGGTCAACCGCCGTTACAAGGCGCACGCGGGCCTGCGGATCACCGACGTCTGAGCACGTCCCGCCGTGTCGGCCTCACCCCTGGACCCGGTCCGGAGGTGAGGTCGGCGACAATGGGGGCCGGCCGCCGGGCAGATCCCTTCCGGTCGGCCCGCCGTCCGCGCCCGAGGAGCCGCCCGCCATGCCCCGCACGTCCGTCTTCGCCCTGATCGTCGTCGTCCTCGCGCTGGCCGCCGCCGTCGTCTCGCTGACCCAGGGCTTCTGGCTGGGCCTGATCTGGATCCCGCTGGCGGGCGTCGCGAGCAACGTCCTGTGGATGAACCGGCGCCGGGCGAAGCTGGCCGCCGCCCAGGCCGCCGAACAGGGCTAGTTCTTCCGGCCGGGCTAGTTCTTCCAGAAGCTGAACAGGGCGCGGCCGAGCGCCGCGTAGGTGGAGTTCACCCCGAACAGGTCCATCACGTCGTAGATGATCCCGAAGAAGAACGAGTTGACCTGCGGTTGCCACAGCAGCGCGAACACGGCCAGCATCCCGTACGGGGCGAACGGCTCGACGGCGCGGCGCGCGTTGTACGACAGCCAGGGCTCGATGATCCCGTAGCCGTCCAGGCCCGGCACCGGCAGCAGGTTCAGCAGCGCCGCGCTGAGCTGGAGCAGGCCGAGGAAGCCCATGCCGGCTTCGAGGGCCGTCATCTGGTCGCCGCTGAACGCCAGGTGGTAGGACGGTACGTCGCTGTTGTGCAGCCACCCCGCACCCACCGGGATCAGCAGCACTGCGGCGCAGACCAGGTTGACCAGCGGCCCGGCCGCCGAGATCAGGCTGTGCTTGAGCCGGCCCTGGATCCGGTGGCGCTCGATCCAGACCGAGCCGCCGGGCAGGCCGATGCCGCCGAGGATCACGAACACGATCGGCAGCACGAAGCTGAGCAGCACGTTCGCGTACTTGAGCGGGTTGAGCGTCAGGTAGCCCTTCGCGCCGACGCTGATGTCGCCGCCGTGCAGCGCGGTGCGCGCGTGCGCGTACTCGTGCAGGCAGAGCGAGACCATCCAGCCCGCGACGACGAACAGGAACACCCCGAACGAGGCGTTGCCGTAGCCGGCGTACACCGCCCAGCCGGAGGTGCCCAGTACGGCCAGGAGCACCCAGAACACCGGGCTGATCCGGCGGTCGTCGCTGCGCGAGCGCTGCGTTGCGGCGAAGGTCATGGTGTGGTGCTCCGGGGGTCAGGGGGGTGGAACGGGGCGAGCGGACGGCGCACCGATCATGCCGGGCGCGCCCGTGACCGGACAAGCCGTCCAGGGTGAACGTCCGGCGCCCTCGTCCGGGTTCCGGGGGCTTCCGTGGGTGCCCGGACAATTGTGCGCCCCCGCGACCGGACATCGACCAGAATGGTCCGGTGCACTACGGCATCCTCGGAACCACCACGGCCCATCACGACGACGGCACGCCGGTCCCGCTCGGCGGTGCCCGGCTGCGCGCGCTGCTCACCGCCCTGGTCCTGCGCGAGGGCCGTCCGGTGCCGGCCGACCTCCTGGTGGACGAGGTGTGGGACGCGGAACCACCGCAGGACGCCTCCGCCGCCCTGCAGACCCTGGTCGGCCGGCTGCGCCGCACCGTCGGCCGGGACGAGATCGGCTCCGGTCCCGCCGGGTACTGGCTGACCGGCCCCGCCACCGACCTCGCCGAGTTCCGCCGGCTCTCCGCCGAGGGCCGCCGCGCGCTGGACGCCGGCGACCACGCGCTCGCCGCCGAGCGGCTGCGGGCCGCCCTCGGGCTGTGGCGCGGCCCCGCGCTGGCCGACCTGCCGGACCGGGGCCCGGCCGCCCGGCTGGAGGCCCAGCGCGACGAGGCCCGCCGGCACCGCATCACCGCCGAGCTCGGGCTCGGCCGGGCCGCCGACCTGGTCGCCGAGCTCACCGAGCACTGCGAGCGGCGCCCGCTGGACGAGCCCTGGCAGTACCTGCTGCTCCGCGCGCTGCACGGGAGCGGCCGGACGGCCGAGGCGCTGCGCCACTACGAGCGGACCAGGCGCGCCCTCGCGGACGAGCTCGGCGTCGACCCCGGTCGTCAACTCCAGGACCTCCACGCCGAGTTGCTGGTGCCGGAGGAGGCCGTGCCACCGCCCAGGGCGCCCGCGCGCGCTGTCGTCGCCGGGAACCTGCGCGGTCGGCTCACCAGCTTCGTCGGCCGCGAGAGCGATCTCGCCGCCCTGCGCGAGGCGCTGACGACCGGCCGGCTGACCACCCTGACCGGCCCCGGCGGCTCCGGCAAGACCAGCCTCGCGGTCGAGGCCGGCCGCGCCGAACTCGCCGCCGGCCGCTGGCCGGAGGGCGTCTGGGTGGCCGAACTCGCCCCGCTGGAGAGCCCGGAGGCCGTCCCCGCCGCCGTGGTCTCCGCGCTCGGCCTGCGCGAGACCGTCCTGCACACCGGCAGCATCGTCGCCGAGGTGATCGACAAGCGCGCCGAGGACCCGCTGAGCCGGCTGGTCGAGCACTGCGCCCACCGCCGGATGCTGCTCGTCCTCGACAACTGCGAGCACCTGATCCAGGCCGCCGCCGACCTCGCCGCCACCCTGCTCGTCGAGTGCCCCGGCCTGACCGTGCTCGCCACCAGCCGCGAGCCGCTCGGCGTGCCCGGCGAGACCGTCGTGCCGGTCGAGCCGCTGCCCGCCCCCGTCGCGCTGCGGCTGCTCGGCGAGCGGGCCGCCGCCGCCCGTCCCGGCTACGACCCGGGCAGTGAGCCGGAGGCCTGCGCCGAGATCTGCCGCCGCCTGGACGGCCTGCCGCTCGCCATCGAGCTCGCCGCCGCCCGGCTGCGGGTGATGACGGCCCGCCAGATCGCCGACCGCCTGGACGGCCGGTTCGGCCTGCTCACCGCAGGCAGCCGCACCCTGCTGCCGCGCCAGCAGACCCTCCGCGCGGTGGTCGACTGGAGCTGGGACCTCCTCGGCAAGCGCGAACGGGCCGTCCTGCGGCGGCTGTCGGTGTTCGCCGGCGGCTGGCGGCTGGAGGACGCCGAGGCGGTCTGCGCCGACGGCGTCGAGGTGACCCGCACCGAGGTCGCCGACCTGCTGCTCTCCCTCGTGGACAAGTCCCTGCTGGTGGCCGACCTCGGCGACGGGGACCTGCCGCGCTACCGGATGCTGGAGACCATCCACGAGTACGCGGAGGAGCGCCTCGCCGAGGCCGTCGAGAACGCCGAGACGGAGGGCCGCCACCTCGCCCACTTCCGCGAACTGGTCGCCACCGCCGACCTGAGCATCCACGGCCCGCAGCAACTGCACTGGCTGGCGGTGCTGGAGCGCGAGCAGGACAACATCCGGGCCGCGCTGCGCCGCGCGGTCGACCGGCGGGACGAGGAGCAGGCCCTCGCCCTCGCGCTCGGCATGAGCTGGTACTGGTCGCTGCGCGGCTACAGCCTGGAGGCCCGCGGCTGGTACACCGCGATCGCCGCGCTCGGCCCCGACCCGTTCGACCCGGCCGGACCGGCCCCCGTGCCGCTGGAGCGCAACGTGCTCGCGTACGGCGTGCCGATGCCCGAGGGCGTCGTCGAGGAGGCCCGCCGGCTGCTCGCGATGTACCGGCTGATCGGGCTGTTCGAGGGGAACCTGGAGGTGCTCGGGGACCAGGAGGCGATCGCGGTCTCGCAGCACCTGCTGGAGGTGTTCGGCCCGGGGCTGCCGCAGTCCTACCGCTTCCCGGCCCTGATGCGGGTGTTCGGCGCCTTCCTGGCCGGCCGGCTGGAAGTGATGAAGGACCTGATGGACGACGCCGTGCGCGGCTGCGAGGTGCACGGCGGGCTGACCGACCTCGCGTTCGTCCTGCAGATCCGGGCCAAGGTGATGAACGACTGGCCGGGCGGGGCCGAGCAGGGCGTCCTCGACGGCGAGCGGTCCCTGGCGCTGTACCGGGAGGCCGGGGACCTCTGGGGGAGCTCCCAGGCGCTGGCCGCCCGCGGCGAGGCGCTGGCCAACTCGGGTGAGCCGGAGGAGGCCGCGGCCGCGTACGAGCAGGCGATCGAGCTGGCCGAGGTCCTGGGCGCGCCGCAGGAGGTGCCGATCCTGCGGGTCAACCTCGGCGCCGCGCTGCTGGAGCGGGACATGGAGCGCGGCGAGCGGATCATCCGGGAGACCATCGACGGCCTCGACCGGACGAGCGCGAACCACTCCGTCAGCGGCGCCTTCCTGTTCGGGCACCTGACGCTCTGCGGCATCCACGCCCAGCGCGGGGACTACGACCGGGCGCTGACCGAACTGGACCAGCTGGACGGGACCCGGGTGGGCGGCTTCAGCCCGGGTGTGGTGGCCGGTCTGCTCACCACCGCCCGCGGCTGGATCATCGCCCGCGCCGGCCGGCCGGAGGAGGGGCTGGCCCTGCTGCGCGAGGGCCGGCGGCTGCTCACCGCGATGGAGGGCGCGACCGGCTTCGCCGAGCAGATGACGGTCATGGTGGTGCCGGCCGTGGTCGGCGTGCTGCGGTCCTTCGCCGAACGGGACGCCGACCTCGTGAAGGCCCGCCTGGGTGCCGTGCTGCTAGCGGCCCACAACGGGATGAACGGCCCGAAGGGCGGCTACCTGGACCGCGCCGAGCGCGAGCGCTCGGGAGCCGCCCTGCGGTCCCTGCTGGGCGACGAGGCGTTCGAGGCCGCCTGCGCCGAGGGCCACGGCATGACCCCGCAGCAGACGCGCGCCGTCCTGGACGAGCTGATCGGCTAGGGCCACGGCACCAGGGACGGCGATCCCGCCTCCACCGGAGGCGGGATCGCGGGCGGTCCGCCCCCCCGCGGCGGGCCGGCGGCCGGCCGTCACACCCGCTTGCGGAACCGCGCCACCGCGAGCGGGGCGAAGATCGCGGTCGACGCGGCGGACCAGATCAGCACGATCATCACCGGGTGGGCCACCGCCCCCTCGCCGTTGAGCAGCGCGCGGGAGGCGTCGGCCAGCGCGGACAGCGGGTTGACCTTGGTGAAGGCCTGCAGCCAGCCCGGCATCGTGCTGGTCGGCGCGAAGATCGAGCTGCCGAACTGCATCGGCATCAGGACCAGCATGGAGACGCCCTGGACGGCCTGGGCGCTGCGCAGCGACATGCCCAGCAGCATGGAGATCCAGACGATCGACATGCCGAACACCAGCGACAGGCCGATCGCGGCCAGCAGCTCCGGCACGCCGGTCTTCAGTTCGAAGCCGAGGATGAAGGCGAAGGTCAGCAGGATCGCGGAGGAGAGCAGGGCCCGCAGCGTCTCGGCCACGATCTTGGAGAGCAGGACGGAGGCCCGGCCGATCGGCAGGGTGCGGAAGCGGTCCATCACCCCGGTCTGGAAGTCGGTGTTCAGGCCGGTGCCGACGGCCAGCGCCAGCGTCATGCCGGTCTGCCCGAGCAGTCCGGGGATCATGAACTGCTTGTACTTGTCCTGGTCGCCGGCGAACACGGCGCCGCCGAAGACGTAGACGAACAGCACGGTGAAGACGATCGGCATCAGCACGGCGTCGAACATCGACTCCGGGTCGGCCTTGATCCGCATCAGGTTGCGGCGGGTCAGCGCGCCGATGTGGCGCAGGGTGCCGGCCAGGCCGATCCGGGTGTCGTCGGCGCCGGAGTCCTCGACCCGGGCGGGGGCGAGCGTGGCGGTGGTCATGCGACGGGCTCCTTGACGAGGCCGGCGGCGGCCGTGGTGGCCGCGTCGGCGGTGGGCTTGCCGGTGATGGCGAGGAAGACCTCGTCCAGGCTGGGCACCTTGGTGTCGATGCCGGCGATCGCGAAGCCGCGTCCGCCGAGCACCCCGATGACGGTGGTGAGCTGCTGCTCGTCGACGAGCGGTACCGCGAGCAGGCCGTCGTCGGGGGAGAAGGTGGCGGAGGAGATGCCGTTCTCGTGCAGGCAGCGGGCCATCTCCGGCAGTTCGGCCGGGTGGGCCGGGCGGACCTGGAGGATCCGGCCGCCGACCTTGGCCTTGAGCTCGGCGACGCCGCCGTTGGCGATCACCCGGCCGCGGTCGATGACGGTCAGCTCGTTCGCGAGCTGCTCGGCCTCCTCCATGTACTGGGTGGTCAGCAGCACGGTGCTGCCCTCGGCGACCATCCGCTGCACCTCGTCCCAGACCTCGTTGCGGGTGCGCGGGTCCAGGCCGGTGGTGGGCTCGTCCAGGTAGAGCACCCGGGGGCGGCCGATCATGCTGGCGGCCAGGTCGAGGCGTCGGCGCATGCCGCCGGAGTAGGTCTTGGCGATCCGCTTGGCGGCCTCGGTGAGCGAGAAGCGCTCCAGCAGCTCGGTGGCGCGGGCCTTGGCCTCACGGCCGGGGAGGTCGAGCAGCCGGCCGATCAGGTAGAGGTTCTCGTAGCCGGAGAGCAGCTCGTCCACGGAGGCGTACTGGCCGGTCAGGCCGATGGTGCGGCGCAGCTGCTTGGGCTGGCGCAGGACGTCGTAGCCGCCGACGAACGCGGTGCCCGCGTCCGGCTTGATCAGCGTGGACAGGACCCGCACCAGGGTGGTCTTGCCGGCGCCGTTGGGGCCGAGCAGGGCGCGGACGGTGCCTTCGGCCACGGTGAGGTCGACCCCGTCGAGGGCCTTGGTGTCACCGAAGTGCTTGACGATGCCGCGGACCTCGACGGCGTTGCCCGCGGCGACGGCTTGCCGGGAGCCGGGCCGGTCGTTCGGGGTGGTGGCGATTCGTGTCATGCCCCGAAGGGTGTCCGGCCCGGCTGTCAGCGGGCTGTCATCGCGGGGGAGGGCCCGGCGCGGCGCTGTCACCCCGCTGTCACGGGCGGCCGGGCGTGACAGCGCCGCCGGTGCGGGCCCCCGGAAACGGCTGCGGCCCCGCTCCCGGGGCGGGGAGCGGGGCCGGCCGGCGGCGCGTCAGTGGAAGCTGTGCTCGGCCGCGGGGAAGGTGCCGGCACGGACGTCCTCGGCGTACGCGCGGGCGGCGTCGCCGAGGACGGCCCGCAGGTTGGCGTACTGCTTGACGAACTTGGGCACCCGGCCGGCGGTCATGCCGGCCATGTCGGTCCAGACCAGGACCTGGGCGTCGGTGTCGGGCCCGCCGCCGATGCCGACGGTCGGGATCGCGAGCTGCTCGGTGACCTGCTTGGCCAGCTCGGCGGGCACCGCCTCCAGCACGACCGAGAAGGCGCCGGCCTGCTGGACGGCCTTCGCGTCGCGCAGCAGCTGGTGCGCCGCCTCGTCGCCGCGGCCCTGGACCGGGTAGCCGCCGAGGGCGTACACGGACTGCGGGGTGAGGCCGATGTGCGCCATCACCGGGACGCCGGCCTCGGTCAGGAGCTCGATCGAACGGGCGCTGCGCTCGCCGCCCTCCAGCTTGACCGCGCCGACGCCGGCCTCCTTCATCAGGCGGGCGGCGTTGTGCATGGCCTGGGCGGGGGACTCCTGGTAGGAGCCGAACGGCAGGTCGGCGACGACCATCGCGCGCTTGGTGCCGCGGACGACGGCGGCGGAGAGCATCACCATCTGATCCATGGTCACCGGCACGGTGGTCTCGTAGCCGAGGTGGCAGTTGCCGGCCGAGTCGCCGACCAGGAGGACGGGGATGCCGGCCTCGTCGAACACGCCCGCGGTGAGGGCGTCGTAGGCGGTGAGCATGGACCACTTCTCGCCGCGCTGCTTGGCGGCGGCGAGGTCGCGGACGGTGACGCGTCGGTTGGTGACCCCGCCGTAGAGGGTGGCGGGCGACGCCTGGTTCTGGGCAGGCGAAGGCGAAGAAGCGTTCATCGAACAGGCTCCTGAAGGGTTGTCGTCTCGTGGCGCCGTACGGCGTCCCCGGATCCCCTCCATGCTTGCACGCCCGGACGGCTGCGCAAAGACAGGTGCACAGGGCCCGGTGCGATCTGCGGCACACCGGGGGTCTTTGCCGCCATTTTGCGATACGGCGTCGTCTCGTATCGAAAATGCGGTTACGCTGTTCGGGGGGTTACGAGACGTCCGCGGCTCGGAATTGCCCGCCAGTGCCACACCATCACGGACGGGAAGACCAATGACCACCGCAGCCGCGCCGCCTCGCGTGCCGGAAGCCATCCACCGCCGCCGCTGGGCGATCCTGAGCACCCTGGTGCTCGCCCTGCTCGTCGTCGTGCTCGACAACTCGATCCTCAACGTCGCGATGAAGACCATCGCGACCCCGGCGCCGGTCGGACTCGGCGCCACCCAGAGCGACCTGGAATGGTCGATCAACTCCTACACGCTGGTGTTCGCCGGGCTGCTCTTCACCTCGGGCCTGCTCGGCGACCGCTTCGGCCGCAAGCGCGCGCTGCTCGCCGGCATGGTCGTCTTCGGGATCGCCTCGCTGCTCTCCGCGATGGCCGGCACGCCCGGCCAACTCGTCGGCTTCCGCGCCCTGATGGGCGTCGGCGCCGCGCTCGCGATGCCCGCCACGCTGGCCATCATCATGAACGTCTTCGAGCGCTCCGAGCAGCCCAAGGCGATCGGCGTCTGGGCCGGCGCGGTCGGTCTCGCCATCGCCATCGGCCCGATCACCGGCGGCGTCCTGATCGAGCACTTCTGGTGGGGCTCGGTCTTCCTGATCAACGTGCCGATCGTCATCGTCGCGGTGATCGCGATGGTGATCCTGGTGCCGGAGTCCAAGGACCCGAACCCGGGCCGGCTCGACCCGGTCGGCGTACTGCTGTCGATCATCGGCCTGGTCGCGCTGATCTTCGGCATCATCAAGGGCGGCGAGCTCGCCGACTTCACCGACGTGCAGGCCTGGGGGCCGGTGCTGATCGGCCTGGTGGCCCTGGCCGCGTTCGTCTGGTTCGAGCGCCGCACCGCACACCCCGCGCTGGACGTCACGTGGTTCCGCAACAAGGTGTTCAGCGCCTCCGTGGTCGTGGTCGGCGTCGTGTTCTTCGCGCTGATGGGCGTCTCGTTCTTCGGCGTCTTCTACATCCAGAGCGTGCGCGGCTACAGCGCGCTGCAGGCCGGTCTGCTGATGCTCCCGCTGGCCGCCGCCCAGCTGGTGTTCGCGCCCCGGGCCCGGCTCGTGGTCGACCGCTTCGGCGTCGCCGCCACCGCCGCCGTCGGCATGCTGCTGATCGCGGCCGGCTTCGTCGGCTACGCCGTGCTGACCGCCACCACGCCGATCTGGGTGCTGATCGTGCTCGGCCTGCTCATGGGCGCCGGCATGGCCCACGTCATGCCGCCGGTCACCGTCGCGATCATGGGCTCGCTGCCCCGCGAGAAGGCGGGCGCGGGATCGGCCGTCAACAACACCTTCCGCCAGGTCGGCGGCTCGCTCGGCGTCGCCGTCCTCGGCGCGGTGCTCTCCACCGTCTACCGCGACCACATGAGCGACACCCTCGCCGGGTTCCCGGCGGAGCTGCGCGACAAGGCGGGCGAGTCCCTGGAGGCCACCCTGGCCATCGCCGGCCGGATGGGCCCCAAGGGCGCGGCGCTGCTCGGTCCCGCCGACGACGCGTTCATCAGCGCCATGCACGTGGTCGCCTCGCTCTCCGCGGGCATCACCGTGGCCGGCGCGCTGATCGCCTGGTTCCTGCTCCCGCGCAAGGCCGCCGGTCCCACCGGCGGGCCCGGTGCCGCGGCGCCCGAGGTCGCCGACCGCCGCGAGAGCGCGGTGGCCGACGCCTGACCGGCGGCCCACCTGAGCGACAATGAGTCCGAAGACGGGCCCTGAGCCCTGCCGCCCCGGGGGCACCCGGCGCGGCAGGGCCGCGGTCCGCCGCCACGGACCACCATCGGAGACAACGGAACGGCGCCCCCGCGCCCGCGCACATCCAGGGAGACCAGCGGGATGAAGACGGACACCCCGACCGCCGAGGCCGCGCCGACCTGCGCGGCCGTCCGCCGCGGCCGTCCGCGCAGCGAGGCCGCCGAGCTGGCCATCTTCACCGCGGTCGAGGACCTGATGGCGGGCGGTGCGAACCTGTCCGAGCTGACCATCGAGGGCATCGCCACCGCCGCCGGCGTCGGCAAGGCCACCATCTACCGGCGCTGGCCCAACAAGGAGGCCCTGCTGGTCGACGTGGTCAGCCGGCTGGAGATCGCGATGCCGGAGCCGACCGGCGTCAGCGCCCGGGACGACCTGGTCGCGATGATCGACTACATGCGGCGGCGCGGCCTCGCCAAGCGCAGCCGCTGGATCCTCAAGGCCGCCTTCGGCCAGATGCACAGCCTGCCCGAGCTGCACAAGGCCTACCACGAGCGGGTGGTGCGGCCCCGGCGCGAGGCCGCGCTCGCGCTCGTGCGCCGGGCCGTCGACGAAGGCGTGCTCCGCGCCGACCTCGACATCGAGCTGCTCGGCGACCTCCTGATGGGCCCGATCCTCTACCGCAGCATCCTGTGGGACGACTCCGACCTGGAGGACCCGGAGCTGGCCGGCAAGATGATCGACGCCCTGCTCGACGGCCTCGCGCCCGGCGCCTGAACGCCGGTTCGTCCCCGTCCGTTCCCGTCCGCCCCCGGCGTGGCCTCGCTCACCAAAGCGGGCCACGCCGGAACCCGCTCCGGCGGCCCCGCGTCTGTCCCGGCATAGGCTGAGCCGGGATCCGATCAAACCGGCACCAGTCCGGCATGCCGCCCGTACCCCCACGGGCCGGGCGGCGGACGGGCGAGGGCACGAGCGAACGGGAGCCACGGATGACGCAGGCGGACAGGACCGACCGGGTGAGGGGCGAGGAGAGTGCCCCGGCCCCCGCGGGTGCCGCGCGCGTCCGGGGGGACCTGGGCGGACGCTTCCTGGGCCTGCGGCACTGGGGCCGGGACGGCCGCGGTGCCACCGCGTGGCGGCGCGGTCTCGTCGTCGCCGCGCTGGCCCTGGTCACCGGCCTCCTGCTGGGCTTCCACGCCGACGTGCCGAACAGTCCCGGCAACCTCGGCAGCCTCCTGGAGACGTTCCTGCCCTGGCTCGGCCTGGCCGTGCCGGTGCTGCTCGTACCCGCGCTGCTGCGGCGCTCGGCCACCGCGCTGATCGCCCTGCTGGTGCCCGCGGTGCTGTGGGTCAACCTCTTCGGCGGCCTGGTCACCGACAAGAGCGGCGGCCAGGGCGACTGGACGGTGGTCACCCACAACGTGGCCGCCGGCAACACCGACGTGCCGGGCACCGTCCGCAACCTGGTGGACTCGGGCGCGCAGATCGTCGCCCTCCAGGAGCTGGCCGGCAAGGCGCTGCGCGGCTACGAGACCGGCCTCGCGCCGGCGTACCCGTACCACGCGGTCGAGGGCACCGTCGGCCTGTGGTCGAAGTACCCGATCGCCGACGTCCAGCCGGTGGACCTCAGGATGGGCTGGACCCGGGCCTTCCGGGCCGAGGTCACCACCCCGCAGGGCCCGGTCGCGGTGTACGTCGCGCACCTGCCGTCCGTCCGCCTGAAGGCCGAGGGCGGCTTCACCGTCGCCCAGCGGGACGTCAGCGCACAGGCCCTCGGGGACGCGATCCAGGCCGAGCGGCTCAAGAAGGTGCTGCTGCTCGGCGACCTCAACGGCACGATGAACGACCGCAGCCTGGCGCCCGTCACCTCGCAGATGCGCTCGGCCCAGGGCGCGGCGGGGGACGGCTTCGGCTTCAGCTGGCCGTCGTCCTTCCCGATGGCGCGGATCGACCAGATCATGAGCAAGGGCGGCCTGCGCCCGGTCGAGTCCCGCACCCTGCCCCGGGACGGCAGCGACCACCTCGCGGTGGCCGCCGCCTACCGGTTCCAGTGATCCCTAGCCGCGCCGCCAGCGGTTGGTGATCGGCAGGCGGCGGTCCCGGCCGAAGTTCTTGACCGAGATCTTCGGGCCCGGCGGGTACTGGCGCCGCTTGTACTCGGCGGTGTCCACCAGCCGCACCACCCGGTCCACGACCGCCGGGTCGAAGCCGGCCGCGACGATCGCGTCCCGTCCCTCGTCGCCCTCGATGTAGCGGGCCAGCACGCTGTCCAGGAGGTCGTAGTCGGGCAGCGAGTCGCTGTCCACCTGGTCCGGGCGCAGCTCGGCGGACGGCGGCTTGGTGATCGTGTTCTCCGGGATCGGCGGCGCCTCGCCGCGCCGCTCGGCCTCCTCGTTGCGCCAGCGGGCGAGGCGGAAGATCAGCGACTTGTAGACGTCCTTGATCGGGCCGAACGCGCCCACCGAGTCGCCGTACAGGGTCGAGTAGCCGACCGCCAGCTCGCTCTTGTTGCCGGGCGCGAGCACGATGTGCCCCTCCTGGTTGGAGATCGCCATCAGCAGGGTGCCGCGCAGGCGGGACTGCAGGTTCTCCTCGGCCAGACCGGTCAGTTCGGTGGCCGCCAGGTAGGCGTCGAACATCGGGGCGATGGAGACCGTGCGGAAGTGCAGTCCGGTGCGGCGGGCCAGGTCGGCCGCGTCGTCCTTGGAGTGCTCGGAGGAGTAGCGGCTCGGCATCGAGACGCAGTACACGTTCTCGGCGCCGATCGCGTCGACCGCGATCGAGGCGACGAGCGCGGAGTCGATGCCGCCGGAGAGGCCGATCAGTACGGACGTGAAGCCGTTCTTGGTGGCGTACGCCCGGGTGCCGGAGACCAGCGCGGCCCAGATCTCGGCCTCGTCGGAGATCCGCGGCGCCACCTCGGCGGCGAGCTTCTCCGCGGGGGCGGGCCGCGGCTCGCCGCTCAGTTCGGTGCGCACCAGGTGCAGGCCGTCGGTCAGCAGCAGGCCGTCGGTGTGGTCGCTGCTCGCGGCCGGCAGGTCGAGGTCCAGCACCATCAGGTGCTCCTCGAACTGCGGGGAGCGGCCCAGTACTTCGCCGTCCGCGCCGACGACGATCGAGTCGCCGTCGAAGACCAGCTCGTCCTGGCCGCCGACCATGTTGACGTAGGCCAGGGTGCAGCCCGCCTCGGCGGCGCGGCGGCGCACCAGGTCGAGCCGCTGGTCGTCCTTGTTCCGCTCGTACGGCGAGCCGTTGATCACCAGCAGCAGGCCGGCTCCGGCCTCGCGGGCGGCGGTGACCCGGCCGCCGTCCTGCCAGATGTCCTCGCAGATCGCCAGAGCGACGTCCACGCCGTCCACCCGCAGTACCGGCAGCTGGTCGCCCGGGACGAACCAGCGGAACTCGTCGAACACGCCGTAGTTGGGCAGGTGGTGCTTGGCGAAGCGGGTCACCACCTCGCCCCCGTGCAGCACGGCCGCGCAGTTCTGCGGCGAGCCGGCCGGGCGGCCGAGGCGCGGGGAGGCGTGCTCGGAGCGCCCGAGGTAGCCGACCAAGACCGGCACCTCGCCCAGCCCTTCGGCGGCCAGCCGCCCGGCCAGCTCCACCAGTGCGGCCCGGGACGCCTCGACGAAGGAACGGCGCAGCGCGAGGTCCTCGACCGGGTAGCCGGTCAGGACCATCTCGGGGAACGCGACCAGCTGGGCGCCGGCCTCCACGGCCTGCTTGGTCCAGCGCACCACCTCATCGCTGTTGCGGGCGAGGTCACCGACCCAGGGGTCGATCTGGCTCAGGGCGAGACGGAGATTGGGCATGGTCCGCAGTGTAATCGTCGAACTGACGCAATGTCCTGGCAGGGGGGTCGGCACTGCCCTCGCGGCCGATGATCGGCCATGATGGGAGCAGTCGCTTCCCCTGGGTCCCTCGGGGGTCTTCCGCGCGTAACACGAGCGTAAAGAGCAGAGGTGAGACTGTCCCCATGGGCAAGCAGCAGCAGTTCGTGCTTCGGACGCTCGAAGAGCGTGACATCCGGTTCGTCCGGCTGTGGTTCACCGACGTGCTCGGGTTCCTGAAGTCGGTCGCGGTGGCACCGGCCGAGCTGGAACAGGCCTTCGAGGAAGGCATCGGCTTCGACGGGTCGGCGATCGAGGGCTTCGCCCGGGTGTACGAGTCCGACATGATCGCCAAGCCGGACCCGACCACCTTCCAGATCCTCCCGTGGCGCTCGGAGACGCCGGGCACCGCGCGGATGTTCTGCGACATCCTGATGCCGGACGGCTCGCCCTCCTTCGCCGACCCGCGCTTCGTGCTCAAGCGCACCCTGGAGAAGGCCTCCGAGCAGGGCTTCACGTTCTACACGCACCCGGAGATCGAGTTCTTCCTGCTGAAGAACCTGCCCGGCGACGGCACCCCGCCGATCCCCGCCGACCAGTCCGGGTACTTCGACCACACGCCGCGCGGCGTCGGCCACGACTTCCGTCGCCAGGCGATCACGATGCTGGAGTCGATGGGCATCTCGGTGGAGTTCTCCCACCACGAGGGCGCGCCCGGCCAGCAGGAGATCGACCTGCGCTACGCCGACGCGCTGTCGACGGCCGACAACATCATGACCTTCCGGCTGGTCATGAAGGAGGTCGCGCTGGAGCAGGGCGTGCACGCGAGCTTCATGCCGAAGCCGTTCTCGGACCACCCCGGTTCGGGCATGCACACCCACCTCTCGCTGTTCGAGGGCGACCGCAACGCGTTCCACGAGACCGGCGCCGAGTACCAGCTCTCCAAGGTCGGCCGCTCCTTCATCGCGGGACTGCTGAAGCACGCCGCCGAGACCGCCGCCGTCACCAACCAGTGGGTGAACTCCTACAAGCGCATCTGGGGCGGCTCCCAGCGCACCGCCGGCGCCGGCGGCGAGGCCCCGTCGTACATCTGCTGGGGCCACAACAACCGCTCGGCGCTGATCCGGGTGCCGATGTACAAGCCCGGCAAGCAGGGCTCGACCCGGGTCGAGGTCCGCTCGCTGGACACCGGCTGCAACCCGTACCTCGCCTACGCGGTGACGCTCGCGGCCGGCCTCAAGGGCATCGAGGAGGGCTACGAGCTCCCGCCCGGCGCCGACGACGACGTGTGGGCGCTCACCGACTCCGAGCGCCGCGCCCTGGGCATCCAGCCGATGCCGCAGAACCTCGGCGAAGCGATCGACCTGATGCAGCGCAGCGAGCTGGTCGCCGAGACGCTCGGCGAGCACGTCTTCGACTTCTTCCTGCGCAACAAGCGCCAGGAGTGGGAGGAGTACCGCTCCGAGGTCACCCCCTTCGAGCTGCGCAAGAACCTCCAGGTGCTCTGAACCGGCTCCCAGGCCCGCCCGGCGACCCACTGCCGGGCGGGCCTTCGCATGTTCCGGCGCGGCGGGTTACTGCATCCGGGGCGGTCCCGCCGCGCGGGCGTGTGTCGGCTTGCGGTGGCCGGGCGGGGCCGCTGGAGTGACGGCGATGGTCGGGCCGACGGCGTGAAGGAGGGCCGGGGTGGCGGAGCGGCGGAACGTCGGTGCGGTGGTGCGGGCGGGGGTTCGAGGGCTGGGCGACCTGCTGCTGACCCTGGGCGTGGTGGTGGTGCTGTTCGCGGCGTACTCGGTCTGGTGGACCGACCTGGTGGCGAACCGGGAGGCGGACGGGGCCGCGGCCCGGCTGCGCGGAGACTGGGCGGTCGCCGCGGCCCCGCCCGCCACGCCGGCGCCCGGGTCCGAGCCGGCGCCGGACCACGGCGATCTCGGGTTCCTGCACGTGCCGGCCCTCGGCCGGGACTACCAGGTGCTGATCAGGCTCGGCACGGACGACGAGACCCTGGCGGAGGGCGTGGCCGGCGCGTACACCGTGCCGCACCGTTCGGTACCGCCGTGGGAGGGCGAGGGGAACTTCGCCCTGGCGGCGCACCGGGACGGCCACGGGGCCAAGTTCCACGACCTGGACCGGGTGGGTCCGGGCGACGCCGTGGTCGTCGAGACCAGGACCCGCTGGTACGTCTACCGGGTCGACGGCGTCCTGCCGGAGACCTCCCCGGACGACGTGGGCGTGATCGCGCCGGTGCCCGTCGGCTCGCCCTACACCTCGCCGGGGCGCTACATCACGCTGACGACGTGCACGCCGGCCTACACCTCGCTCTACCGTCTGGTGGTCTGGGGGAGCCTGGTCCGGGAGGAGGCGATGACACCCGGGCGGGTGCTGCCGGCGGAGCTGCGCTGAGCGGCACCCCGCCCGGACCACGCGGTCAGCGTCCCTTCAGGGGACGGTCGACCTTCATCAGGTCGGTCTCCATGGTGACCGGGTCGGTGCGGGACGGCGGGGCGTGGAAGGTCCCGTCGCCGATCGAGAGGTTGAGGATCAGGTAGGCGGCGAAGTCCGGTCCGACGCCCGTCCCGTCGGACCAGACCGCGGTGAGCCGGTCCTGGGAGGGCCCGACGTACCAGGTGTCCGTGTCGGTGCCGAGCCTGACCGCCACGTACACCCAGCGTTCGGGGCCGATGTCCGGGCCGGAGTAGACGGTGCTGCTGGGGCGCAGGTGGTTGACGAACTCGATCCGGTCCGGGTGGTCGGCGTACCACTCGAACAGGTCGAGCTCGTGGCCGCCGTCCTGCCAGGTCCACAGGCAGGGCCAGGCACCGGTGTCCGCGGCGGGCAGCCGGACGTGGACCGTCACGAGGTCGCCGGTGCGGAGCCGGAACCCGCTGCCGCCGGAGTCGCAGGAGTCGCCGGTGGTCAGCAGGCCGGTGTTCCAGGAGCCGTCCTCCGGGTGGGTGGCGGTGATGGTCAGGTGCCCGGAGGCGGTGCTCAGCGCGTCGGTGGTCAGCCGATCCTGTTTCCAACTGTTCGGATTGTCGGTGCAGTTGGCATACGCGGCGGTCTTCCAGCCCCAGGACCGACCCGGTCCGACGTCGAGGGTGTCGAACCGTTCCAGCAGCACCGTGGTGTCCCGTACCGGCCGGGAGAGGGGGGCGGCCGACGACGGGGTGGCCGTGCATGTCGCGACGACCGTCACCGCCATCGCCATCAGTATTCGAAGATCCATGGCGTCAGGATCGCCGTCGGACGATCGGCCCGCGCAGTGGGTGGAGCCGTCCGGATGAATTCCTCGTTCCCGCCCCGGTTCGCCCGTCGCGGATTGGTGTGTTAATGCTGTGGACCGGCCCGGGCCGTGGTAGAAATCATGCGGGTTTTATGACGGTGGCCCAATGCTCGTTAATTCCCTCTGAATTCGCGAGTGAATTCACCGCAAGGGTTCGGACCAGCAGTGAGGAATATCTATGTACGGACTCGCTCATACCGGTGTCGCCTCGCTGGCATTGCTGGCGACCGGCGGTGCCGCCGCCGCGATCGGTGCGGCCGTGAAGTGGTTCGCCCGGCGGTGACCGAGTCGCTGACCGTGCTGATCCCGGCACACAACGAGGCGGACTTCATCGCTGACGCGGTGAAGTCCGCCTTCGCCCAGACGGTGGTGCCGCGCACCGTGCTGGTCATCGCGGACGCCTGCACCGACGACACGGCGGCGATCGCCGGGCGGTGCGGTGCCGAGGTGCTGGAGGTCGACCGGGGGAGCAAGCCGGAGGCGCTCAACCTCGCGCTCGCGCAGGTGACCACCGAGTTCGTGGCCCTGCTCGACGGGGACGGCTACTTCGCCTCCGACCGGGCGCTGGAGACGTGCCTGGAGCGGATGAACGCCAAGGACTACGGCGGCGTCTGCATGTCCGTCACGCCGCACAGCGTGAAGGGCGTGTTCCAGCGCTCCCGCATGATCGAGTGGGCGGCGGCGCACCGGATGTCCCGGACGGTGGAGTCCTGGCACGGCTGGGTCGCCGTGCTGTCCGGCTGTGCGGGCGTGTACCGCACGGAGGCGGTCCGGGCGGTCGGCGGCTGGTCCACCGACAGCCTCTGCGAGGACGTCGAACTCGCGCTCAAGATGAACCGGGCGGGGCGCAAGGCGGGCTTCGTGGCGGGCGCCTACGTGTGCGTGCGCGACCCGGGCAGCTGGTCCGTCTACTGGGCGCAGAGCCACCGCTGGGCGGCCGGCTGGGCGCAGGCGCTGTACAAGCACCGCGGGCTTTTCCTCCGTAGCTGGGGATTCGCTCGGGTATTCGGTGCCATGCTCGTGGACAGTGCCCTGATGGCCATTGGATACCTTTCGCTGCTCTACCAGCTGGCCACCAGGTTCACCCATTTCGACGCTTTCCGCTGGATGGGCGTCTGGTTCCTGATGATGGTCGCCCTGACCTTCGGGACGGCCGCCCTGCAGATCGGCGTCCGGCGGACGCTCACCTGCTATCCGGCATATCTCGTGGTGGGCACCATGGGAACCGTGGTTTCCCTTTGGGTGATGTTCCGGGAATGGGTGCTGGGCCGGCACCTGACCTCCTGGACCGGTCGCCAGGGGCGGCGGGTCGTCATCACCCGGATGTCGGAGCGCAGACGGCTCGGCCTCACCCTCGCGGGTGTCGGCGCGGGCCTTCTCGGCACGGCTTCCGGCACCCTGCTGAACCGCGACTCCCTGGTCCTGACCGGCACGGCCGCGAGCGGTTCGGTCCTGCTGGCGGCCGTGCTCTGGTACCTGGTGAACCGGACGCAGGAGCAAGCCTGACACCCTGACCCCACCCGCGCCACGGCCCCCGTGGCGCGGGTGGTCCGGCTCCTGGGAAGGTAGGTCCAGGGACCGCGCACCCGCGCGGGCGACCGGGCGGGCCGGGAGGGCATGGCGATGGCGATGGCGGAGGAGGGACAGCGAGCCGGGAGCCGGGTCAGCCGGCCGGAGATCCGGCTGGTGCGGCGCGGATTCACCGATCCCGCGCGGGCGGTCCGGCTGCTGGCGGGGCCGGGCCTGGAGGGCCTGGCCGACGACCCCGTCCTGCTGGACGCGCTCGGGACCACCGCCGACCCCGACCTCGCCCTGCTGGGCCTCGCCCGGCTGCTGGAGGCCGCCGACGAGGCCGACCGGCACACCCTGCGCGACACCCTCACCACCTCCAAGCCGCTGCGCGACCGCCTGCTCGGCGTCCTCGGCGCCTCCACCGCGCTCGGCGACCACCTCGCCCGGCACCCGCACGACTGGCACGCCCTGGTCACCTTCGAGCTGCGGGACATGCACCCCGGCCCGGAGGACTTCCGGCGGGCCCTCGCCGAGGGCGTCCGGACGGGCGCGGCCCGCAGCCCGGCCGACGCGCTGCGCGTCGCCTACCGCCGCTGCCTGCTCGCGATCGCCGCCCGCGACCTCTCCGGCACCACCGACCTCGCGCAGACCGCCGCCGAACTCGCCGACCTCGCCGGCGCCACCCTGCAGACCGCCCTCGACCTCGCCGCCGAGCAGGACCCGCAGGCCGCCGCGGCCTGCCGGCTCGCCGTCATCGGCATGGGCAAGTGCGGCGGGCGCGAGCTCAACTACGTCTCCGACGTGGACGTCATCTTCGTGGCCGAACCGCCCGACCGCGTCGACGGGCAAGGGGCCGTCGACGAGCACGAGGCCGTCAAGGCCGCCACCCGGCTGGCCGCCGCGCTCACCCGGCTCTGCTCGGACACCACCGGCGAGGGCACCATCTGGCCGGTGGACGCCAACCTCCGCCCCGAGGGCCGCAACGGCCCGCTGGTGCGCACCCTGGCCAGCCACGTCGCGTACTACCAGCGCTGGGCCAAGACCTGGGAGTTCCAGGCGCTGCTCAAGGCCCGCCCGGTGGCCGGCGACACCGAGCTCGGCGCCGCGTACGTGGACGCGCTGGCCCCGATGGTGTGGCAGGCCGCCACCCGGGAGAACTTCGTCGCCGACGTGCAGCAGATGCGCCGCCGGGTGATCGACTCCATCCCCGTGACCGAGGTCGACCGCCAGCTCAAGCTCGGCCCCGGCGGGCTGCGCGACATCGAGTTCTCCGTCCAGCTGCTCCAGCTCGTGCACGGCCGCACCGATCCGGCGCTGCGCAGCGGCAACACCCTGGAGGCGCTGGCTGCGCTCTCCCGCGGCGGGTACGTCGGCCGGGCCGACGCCGCCTCGCTGGACACCGCCTACCGCTTCCTGCGCTCGCTGGAGCACCGCATCCAGCTGCACCGGCTGCGCCGCACCCACCTCATGCCGACCGGCGAGGAGGACCTGCGCCGGCTGGCCCGCTCGCTCGCCGGGCTGATCAACGGCGACACCCGCACCGACCCGGTCGCCGCGCTGCAGCGCGAGTGGAAGCGGCACGCCGTCGAGGTCCGGCGGCTGCACGAGAAGCTGTTCTACCGCCCGCTGCTCGACGCCGTCGCCGAACTGCCGCCCGGCGCGGCCGGGTTGACCCCGGACGCGGCCCGGGCCCGGCTGGAGGCGCTCGGCTACGCCGACCCGGCCGCCGCGCTGCGCCACCTCACCGCACTCGCCTCCGGGGTCAGCCGCAAGGCGGCGATCCAGCGCACGCTGCTGCCGGTGATGCTCGGCTGGTTCGCCGACTCGGCCGACCCGGACGCCGGACTGCTCAACTTCCGCCAGGTCTCCGACGCGCTCGGGCGCACCCCCTGGTACCTGCGCCTGCTGCGCGACGAGAGCGCCGCCGCCGAGCACCTGGCCCGGGTGCTGTCGGCCGGGCGGCTCGCCCCCGACCTGCTGCTGCGCGCACCCGAGGCGGTGGCCATGCTGGGCGACCCGCAGGGCCTGGAACCGCGCCGCCGGGCCGCCCTGGAGCAGGAGATACTGGCCGCCGTCGGCCGCGCCGGGAGCACCGCCGCGGCCGTCGCCGCCGCCCGTTCGGTGCGCCGCCGCGAGCTGTTCCGCACGGCCGCCGCGGACGTCCTCGGCCGCCTCGGCGACGACCCCGCCGAGGCCCTGGACACCGCGGGCGAGGCGCTCACCGCCCTCAACGCCGCCACCCTGCAGGGCGCGCTGCGGGCCTGCGTCGCCGGCTGGGAGGCCGAGCACGGGGACCTGCCCACCCGGATCGCCGTCATCGCGATGGGCCGGTTCGGCGGCCACGAACTGGGCTACGGCTCGGACGCGGACGTGCTCTTCGTCCACGAGCCCCTGCTCGGCTCGCTGGACCAGGACGCCGCCAAGGCCGCCCAGGCGGTCTGCAACGAGCTGCGCACGCTGCTCGCGGCGCCGTCCACCGAGCCCCCGCTGCTGGTCGACGCCGACCTGCGGCCCGAGGGGCGCAGCGGCCCGCTGGTGCGCACCCTCGCCTCGTACGCGGCGTACTACCGCCGGTGGTCGCACGCGTGGGAGAGCCAGGCGCTGCTGCGCGCCGAGCCGGTGGCCGGGGACGAGGAGCTCGGCGCGCGGTTCCGCCGGCTGATCGACCCGCTGCGCTACCCCGGCGACGGGGTGCCGGAGCGGGACCTCCTGGAGATCCGCCGGATCAAGGCCCGGATCGAGGCCGAGCGGCTGCCGCGCGGCGCCGACCCGACCACGCACACCAAGATCGGCCGTGGCGGGCTGGCGGACGTCGAGTGGACCGTCCAGCTGTTCCAGCTCCAGCACGGGCACGAGCTGCCGGGGCTGCGCACCACCCGGACCCGTGCGGCGCTGGCCGCCGCGGCCGGGGCCGGGCTGATCGGCGAGGAGGACGCGGCCGTGCTGGACGCGGCCTGGGTGCTGGCCTCCCGGGTGCGCGCGGCGGTGATGCTGGTGCGCGGCCGGCCGGGGGACAGCTTCCCCGGGGAGGCCAGGGAGCTGTCCGGGGTGGCGCGCTACCTCGGGTACGGCGCCGGGCACAGCGGGGAGCTGGTGGACGACTACCGGCGGACGACCCGGCGGGCCCGGGCGGTCGTGGAGCGGCTGTTCTACGGCTGAGCCGGGTGGGCCGGGCTGAGCCGGGGTGGGCCGGAAACGCGGGAGGGGCCCCTCGCGGGGCCCCTCCGTACGTCTCTTCGCGGTCTAGCGGCGGCCGCTGCCGACGGCCGGCTCGCTCCACTGCTCGGGGACGGTGATCGGCTCCTCGGCCGTCTCCCGGGCGGGCACCCGCGGCAGCTTGTAGACCCACTCCTGGTAGATCCAGCGGGCGGCGAGGAAGCCCACCGTCAGGCAGATCTCGCCGCCGACGGCGTCCATCCAGAAGTGGTTGGCGGTCGAGATGATGACCACCAGCGTGGCCAGCGGGTACATCAGGCCGAGCACCCGGACCCACGTCCGGCGGGCCAGGAAGAAGATCGCCAGACCGCACCACATCGACCAGCCGATGTGCATCGAGGGCATGGCCGCGTACTGGTTGGAGACGTGCGCGGCGGGTCCGGAGGCCATCGAGCCCCAGGTGCCGTGGGCCTTCACGGTGTCGATGAAGCCGCCGTCGGTCATCAGCCGCGGCGGGGCCAGCGGGAAGAAGTAGAAGCCGACGAGGGCGATCCCGGTGGTGACGAACAGTACCGTGCGGGCGGCGACGTAGCGGCCGGGGTGGCTGCGGTAGAGCCAGACCAGCACGCCGATCGTGATGACGAAGTGCAGCGTCGCGTAGTAGTAGTTCATGCCCGTGATGAGCCAGCCGACGCCGTCCACGGCGT
This sequence comes from Kitasatospora sp. NPDC059747, assembly GCF_042732955.1. Classification (NCBI taxonomy): domain Bacteria; kingdom Bacillati; phylum Actinomycetota; class Actinomycetes; order Kitasatosporales; family Streptomycetaceae; genus Kitasatospora; species Kitasatospora sp. NPDC059747. The sequence goes on from NZ_JBHWGV010000054.1 coordinate 53,690, forward strand.
GGTTGACCGAGCGCTCGACCGCGACGCCGAGGTTCTGCTCCAGGTCCCAGATCCAGCGGGCGTGCTTCTGGGCTATCGCCGCCTGCTCCGGAACGGCGTTCCGGACGATCGAGTACAGCCAGTAGCTGATGCCGATCAGGGCGAGCTCGAACCAGATCCGCGGCCGGGCCGGCGAGCGGCGCTGGTCGCGGACGCGGTCGCGCAGGGCGGCGGTGCGCGAGCGGACGGCCCGGGTGGCTCCGTCGGGGCCGCCGGACGGGGCCTGGCGTGCTCCGGAACCACCACCGTGCGCCTGGTCGGCGCGCCGCGCGCCGGCTTGCTGGATCTCGGTCGGTTCCCCCATGGACGAGAAGTCTGCCAGACGTCCCGTAGCCGTCCGCTCATCCTCTGGAAGTGGATTCTTCACCGGCTGTCCCCCTTGAGGGTTAGGGGGCGACTCCCACCGGGGTAGGGGGTGAGGTCGGGTCTGGTGCTTACCGGTGGGACTGGCATACGTCCCATTGTCACGCCGACCGGTGCGGGGCGCGCAATCGGGGTGCCCGAGGCGTGCGCGGATCGGTCGTGCGCTGCACTTTCCCGGCACGAAACCGTTTCTGCATCTTGCTGAAACATATTGCAGGCCGCTAGCTTCCAGGGAACTCGACCGCCCCTTCCCCCTAAGGGAGCCCTCAGTGGCCGATACGCCGCTCAGCCCCCGGCGGAGCACCCCACGACGCAGACCCGGCCGCACGGCCGTCCTGCTCGCCGCCGCACTGACCGCCGCCACCCTCGGCGGCGCCCCCGCGGCCCTCGCCGCCGCCCCGCCCGCCCCGCCGTCGGACGCCGCACTGGCGGCCACCGCCGGGCGGCACGACCTCACCCGCGAGCAGTACTACTTCGTCCTGCCCGACCGCTTCGCCAACGGCGACCAGGCCAACGACACCGGCGGCATCACGGGCGGGCGGCTGGACAACGGCTTCGACCCCGCCGACAAGGGCTTCTACCACGGCGGCGACCTGGCCGGCCTGATCCAGAAGCTCGACTACATCCAGAACCTCGGCACCACCGCGATCTGGATGGCGCCGATCTTCAAGAACAAGCCCGTGCAGGGCACGGGGGACCAGGCGTCCGCCGGCTACCACGGCTACTGGATCACCGACTTCACCCAGGTCGACCCGCACTTCGGTACCAACGACCAGCTGAAGGAGCTGATAGCCAAGGCGCACGCCCGCGGCATCAAGGTCTTCTTCGACGTCATCACCAACCACACCGCCGACGTCATCGACGACGCCGAGCAGCAGCACGCCTACCGCTCGACCGGCGCCTACCCGACGCTCGACGCCGACGGCAACCCGGTCGACGAGACGGCCGTGGCCGACAGCGGAGCCCCCTGGCCGAAGATCACCAAGGACTCCTTCCCCTACACCCCGGTCTTCCGCACCCCCGCCGACGCGACCGCCAAGAGCCCGTCCTGGCTCAACGACCCGTCGCTCTACCACAACCGCGGCGACTCGACCTTCGTCGGCGAGTCCGCGACCGAGGGCGACTTCAGCGGGCTCGACGACCTCGACACCCAGAACCCCCGCGTGGTGAAGGGCTTCGAGAAGGTCTACGAGCAGTGGGTGAAGGACGCCGGCGTGGACGGCTTCCGGATCGACACCGTCAAGCACGTCAACATGGCCTTCTGGCAGCAGTGGGCGCCGGCGCTCAAGGACTTCGCCGCCAAGCAGGGCAACAAGAAGTTCTTCATGTTCGGCGAGGTCTACTCCGGCGACCCAGCGGTCACCTCGCCGTACGTCACCAAGGGCCGGCTCCAGGCCACGCTCGACTTCCCGTTCCAGGGCGCCGCGCGCTCGTACGTCTCGCAGGGCGGCTCGGCGAAGAACCTCGCCGACGTCTACGGCCAGGACTACCGCTACACCAGCGCCGACACCGACGCGTACGAGCTGCCGACCTTCCTCGGCAACCACGACATGGGCCGCTTCGGCTCCTTCCTCCTCGCCGACAACCCGGGCGCCGACGACACCACCCTCCTGAAGAAGGACCGGCTCGGCAACGAGCTTCAGTTCCTCACCCGCGGGCAGCCCGTCGTCTACTACGGCGACGAGCAGGGCTTCACCGGCGCGGGCGGCGACAAGGACGCCCGGCAGGACATGTTCGCCTCGCGGACGGCGTCCTACAACGCCGACCGCGTGCTCGGCGGCGCCCCTGGACCGGCTGACCGGTACGGGCAGGGCGGCGAGCTCTACCAGGGCATCGCCGGCCTCGCCAAGCTGCGCCGCGACAACCCGGCGCTCGCCGACGGCGCCCAGATCGAGCGGTACGCCGCCGACGGCGCGGGCGTGTACGCGTTCTCCCGGATCGACGCCGGGCAGCAGGTCGAGTACCTGGTGGCGGTCAACAACGCCACCGAGGCGAAGACGGTCACCCTGGACACGTTCTCCGCCGGGATGGGCTTCGACCGCATCTACCCGTCGGCGGGGGAGCACCTGACCAGCGGCGCCGACCGCAAGGCGACCGTCACCGTGCCCGCGCTGTCGTCCGTCGTCTACAAGGCGGGCGCCAGGCTCGCGCCGGTCGCCGCCGCGCCGCAGCTCTCGGTGCAGCCGCCCGCGGACGGCTCGACCGGGCTCGTGACGATCGGCGCGAAGACGGACGGCGGCTTCAACCGCGTCACGTTCACCGGGCAGATCGGCGACGGGCCCTGGCAGACGCTCGGCACCGCCGACACCGGGAAGTACGCCGTCACCCAGGACCTGAGCGCCGTCGCCCCCGGCACGGTCGTCCGCTACAAGGCCGTCGTGCAGGACTCCAGTGGGCACCTGCGCTCCGCCACCGCGAGCTTCACCACCGGCACCCCGGCGCCCAAGCCCGTACCCACGGCCACCGCGCGCCCGTACGCCGTCGTGCACTACAACCGGCCGGACGGGAACTACGACGGCTGGAACCTCTACGCCTGGGGCGACCTCGCGGACGGCGAGTCGACCCAGTGGCCGGCCGGGCACGGCTTCACCGGCCGGGACGCGTACGGCGCCTTCGCGTACGTGCGGCTCAAGCCGGGCGCCTCGGACGTCGGGTTCATCGTCGAGAAGGACGGCGTCAAGGACGTCGACGCCGACCGGCACGTCGACGTGGGCAGCACCGGCGAGGTCTGGGTCAAGCAGGGCGACCCGGCGGTGCGGACCACCGACCCCGGCCCGACGAGCACCCCGCCGGCCGGCACCGCCGTCATCCACTACAACCGGGCCGACGGCGCCTACGACGGCTGGGGCCTGCACGACTGGACCGGCGCCGCGAACCCCACCGACTGGGGCAAACCGCTGATGCCGGCCCGCCGCGACGCCTTCGGCGACGTCTTCGAGGTGCCCCTCGCCCCCGGGGCGACCAGCCTCAGCTACATCCTCCACAACGGCAACGACAAGGACCTCCCGGGCGACCAGTCGCTGGACTTCGCGCTCAACGGCCGGGAAGTGTGGATCCTCGGCGGCCGCGAGGGCTACCTCCTGCCCCAGAACGCCGCCGCCTCCTCGCAGTTGGACCCCGGCACCGCCAAGGCGCAGTGGATCGACGCGAAGACCGTCGTCGTCCCCGCGAACTACGGCGCCGCCGACGCGGCGCTCGCCGGCGGCACCAGCGCCCAGCTCGTCTACGACCCCGCGGGCGGCATCCGCGCCGACAAGGGCGTGCTGACCAAGCCGGGCAAGTGGATCCGGCTCACCCCCGCCCAGGGCGGGCTGACCGACGTGCAGAAGGCCGAGTTCCCGCACCTGGCGGGCTACCGGGCCTTCACCGTGGACGCCCGGGACGCCGCGCGCGTGCCCGCCGCGCTGCGCAGCCAGCTGCTGTTCACCGAACACCTGCCGAGCGGGGCCGCGTTGGCCGCGACCGGCGTGCAGATCCCGGGCGTGCTGGACGACTTGTACGCGGGGAAGGCCGGCCGGGTGGACTTCGGCCCGGCCTACTACGACGGCAAGGTCGCGCTGTCCGTGTGGGCGCCGACCGCGCAGGACGTGTCCGTCCAGGTCTTCGACAGCGCCACCGGGGGCACGCCCAGGACGCTGCCGCTGAAGCCGGACGACGAGACCGGTGTGTGGGAAGTCGTCCGCGACAAGGCCGAGTTGGACGGCAAGTACTACCTGTACCAGGTGAAGGTCTGGGCGCCCTCGGTGCAGCAGACCGTCGTCAACACCGTCACCGACCCGTACTCGGTCGCGCTGTCCGCCGACTCCAGGCGCAGCCTGGTGGCGAACCTCGACGCCAAGGAGCTCAAGCCCGAGGGCTGGGAGGACCAGAACGTCCCGGCGGCCGTCCCGCCGGCGAAGCAGCGGATCCAGGAGCTGCACGTCCGCGACTTCTCGGTCGAGGACGCCACCGTCCCCGCCGCCGAGCGCGGCACCTACCTGGCGTTCACCGAGTCGAACTCGGCCGGGATGCAGCACCTGCGCGACCTCGCCAAGGCCGGTGTGACCACGGTCCACCTGCTGCCGACCTTCGACATCGCGTCCATCCCGAAGGACAAGGCCGGGCAGAAGCTGCCGCCCTGCGACCTCAAGTCCCTTCCGCCGGACGGCCCGAAGCAGCAGGAGTGCGTGGCCGCCGTCGCCGCGGACGACGCGTACAACTGGGGGTACGACCCGCTGCACTACAACGTGCCGGAGGGCACGTACGCCACGGACCCGACCGGGACCGCCCGCACGGTGCAGTTCCGGCGGATGGTGCAGGCCATGCACGAGGCCGGGCTGCGCGTCGTGCTGGACGTCGTCTTCAACCACACCGCCGCCAGCGGCCAGGACGGGAACTCGGTGCTGGACCGGGTGGTGCCCGGCTACTACCAGCGGCTGGACGCCAACGGCAAGGTGACGACGGACAGTTGCTGCTCCGACACCGCGCCCGAGCACGCCATGATGAACCGGCTCGTCGTCGACTCGGTCACGCTGTGGGCGCGCGAGTACCGCGTCGACGGCTTCCGCTTCGACCTGATGGGCCTCGACCCGAAGTCGACCATGCTCGACGTGCAGGCCGCGCTGCGGAAGATGACGCCGGACTCGGACGGCGTCGACGGGAAGAACGTCTTCCTGTACGGCGAGGGCTGGAACTTCGGCACGGTGGCCAACGACGCCCGGTTCGTCCAGGCCACCCAGGCCAACATGGCCGGCACCGGCATCGCGACCTTCGACGACCGGATGCGCGACGCCGCCCGCGGCGGCAACTTCATGCTCGGCTCCGCGCCGCAGCAGGGCTTCGCCTCGGGCCTGTACACCGACCCGAACGGCTCGCCCGCCAACGGCACCCCCGACCAGCAGAAGGCCCGGCTCCTGCACGAGATGGACCAGCTGAAGGTCGGGCTGACCGGCAACCTGGCCGGCTACGCGTTCACCGACAGCTCCGGCAAGGCCGTCACCGGCGCCCAGGTCGACTACAACGGCGCCCCGACCGGGTACGCGAGCAGGCCGGGCGAGGCGGTGGAGTACGTGGACGCCCACGACAACACCGACCTGTTCGACGCCCTCGCCTACAAGCTGCCCACCGGCACCGCCCCCGCCGACCGGGCCCGGATGCAGGCGCTCGGGCTCTCGCTCACCGCGCTCACCCAGGGCGCCGGCTTCGCCCAGGCGGGCAGCGACCTGCTGCGCTCGAAGTCGCTCGACTCGAACTCCTACAACTCGGGCGACTGGTTCAATGCGATCCACTGGAGTGCCGCGGACGGCAACGGCTGGGGCCGCGGCCTGCCGATGGCGGCGGACAACAAGGAGCTCTGGCCGACGGCCCAATCGCTCCTGGCCAACCCGAAGCTGACCGTCGGCGCGGACGACATCCGGGCGACCACGGCGCAGTTCCAGGACTTCCTGCGGATCAAGCGGTCCTCGCCGCTGTTCTCCCTGCCGACCCTCGCCGACGTCCAGCAGCGGCTGTCCTACCCGCTCTCCGGCACCGCCGCCGAGGCGCCCGGGGTGATCACCCTGCACCTGGACGGCACCGGTCTGGCCGGCGCCGAGAAGGGTGTCACCGTGGTCTTCAACGCCACGCCCACGGCGCAGAGCCAGACGGTGTCCGCCCTGACGGGGACGGCCCAGGCGCTGCACCCCGTCCAGGCGGGCGGCGCGGACCCGGTGGTCAAGCAGTCCGGCTTCGACGCCGCGACCGGCACGTTCACCGTGCCCGGCCGCACCGTGGCGGTGTTCGTCCAGGGCTGACGACCTCCGACTCCCGGGCCCGGTACCGCCGTTGTGGCGGTGCCGGGCCCGGGTCCGTTCGGGGTCCGTACCGGGCTCGTGCCGGGTTCGTTCCCGGGGCCGCTCGAAATGGCCGGAACCGCGCGGTGGCACGGCCGGAATGGTGACGTGTCGGGCCCCGCGGACGCTGCGCCCCGGCCGGGCGGTCCGACGTCGGCCTGAGCGCTGGTCAGTGCCGGTGCGGGGGACCCGAACAATTTGGCGCTCATGAAAACCGTTGTTGTAAGTGCCTTTACCTGTAACGCGGTTGAAGCACTTGGCGATTGCCCGGTGCGGACTCGAATCGGCCAAACCATGGCATGCATCTGTCATTAACGGCTCATTTGCTGCCACGATTCCCCCTGCTGCGGACGAGGGACCCCCAACTCTCCCTCCCCGCGGCGGCTTTCCCCGTGCGCACCTCTGCACGCACCGCACACCTGCACTCCTCTGCACCTGACTCTGTGAGCACCGCTGCACCCCTGGCGCACACCGCCGCCGGGGGCCCCCACTGCGCCGCAACCCCGCGGCCCAGGTCGCCCTCCACCGTGCGCACACCCGCGCCGGTCGGTTAAGGAGTCCGCATGTCCCGCTACGCCCACGCCCGGAAGGCGGCGGTCGTCATGGCCGCCACCACCGCGCTGCTGGTGACCGGCATCCCGGTCATCGCCCAGGCGGCCGCCCCCGACGCGCCGACGGTCGTCGCCCAGCAGCTCTCCGCCCGTGCGGAGCTCCTCTCGTCGGCGAACCAGCAGGCCGCGAGCCTCGCCCAGAGCATCGGGCTGAGCGGCCAGGAGAAGCTCGTCGCCAAGGACGCCGTCCAGGACACCAACGGCGACCGCCACCTGCGGTACGAGCGCACCTACGCCGGCCTCCCGGTCCTCGGCGGCGACCTGGTCGTCCACCAGACCGCGGCCGGCGCCACGAAGGGCGTGACCAAGGCCAGCGACGCCGTCCTGGCGGGCCTGGACACCACCCCCGCGCTCGCCGCGCCGAAGGCCCAGGAGAGCGCGCTGGCCGCCGAGTCGGGCGCCGCGCTGCAGGCCGCACCGCGCCTGGTGGTCTTCGCCGCCAAGGGCACCCCGCGGCTCGCGTACGAGACCGTCGTCACCGGCAAGGGCGACGACGGCACGCCGAGCCGCCTGCACGTCGTCACCGACGCGGCGACCGGCGAGGTGCTCGGCAAGAACGAGACCATCGAGACCGGCACCGGCACCGGCGTGTACGTCGGCAACGTGCCGCTCACCACGACCCAGAGCGGCGGGCAGTACCAGCTCAAGGACGGCACCCGCGGCGGCCAGTACACGACCAACATGAGCAACGGCACGTCCGGCAACGGCACGCTGTACGCCAAGTCCACCGACACGTGGGGCAACGGCCAGGCCAGCAACGGCGAGTCCGCGGCCGTGGACGCCCAGTACGGCGTCGCCGCGACCTGGGACTTCTACAAGAGCGCCTTCAACCGCAACGGCATCCGCAACGACGGTGTCGGCGCGTACAGCCGCGTCCACTACGACAACAACTACGTGAACGCGTTCTGGGACGACTCCTGCTTCTGCATGACCTACGGGGACGGCTCCGGCAACACCCACCCGCTCACCGCGCTCGACGTGGCCGGCCACGAGATGACGCACGGCGTCACCGCCGCGACCGCCGCGCTCAACTACTCCGGTGAGTCCGGCGGCCTCAACGAGGCCACCTCCGACATCATGGGCAAGATGGTCGAGTGGAACGCCAACCTGGCCTCCACCCCGCCGAACTACTTCATCGGCATCCAGCTCAACATCAACGGCAACGGCACCCCGCTGCGCTACATGGACCAGCCCTCCAAGGACGGCTCCTCGGCGGACTCGTGGTACTCGGGCGTCGGCAACCTGGACGTCCACTACTCGTCCGGCGTCGCGAACCACTTCTTCTACCTGCTGTCGGAGGGCAGCGGCGCGAAGAGCATCAACGGGTTCAACTACAACAGCCCGACGGCCAACAACGTCACGGTCGCGGGCATCGGCCGGGACAAGGCCAAGCAGATCTGGTACAAGGCGCTCACCGCCTACATGACCTCGACCACCGACTACGCCGCCGCGCGCACGGCGACGGTCAGCGCGGCCACCGACCTCTACGGCGCGAACAGCAACGAGGTCTACCAGGTGGGCCTCGCGTGGGCGGGCGTCAACGTCGGCCAGGTGCCGCCGAACCCGGGCGGCGTCAGCGTCACCAACCCGGGCAGCCAGTCCACCGCGCTGAACGGCTCGGTGAACCTGCAGATCCAGGCCTCGGGCGGCACCGCGCCGCTGTCGTACGCCGCCACCGGCCTGCCCACCGGCCTGTCGATCAACTCCTCGACCGGTGTGATCTCCGGCACGGCCTCCACCGCGGGCAACTACAACACGACCGTCACGGTCACCGACGCGGGCGGCAAGACCGCGACGACCAGCTTCTCCTGGGCCGTCTCCGGCGGTGGCGGCGGCTGCACGCCGACGCAGCTGCTGGGCAACGCGGGCTTCGAGACGGGTTCGGCGGCGCCGTGGACGGCGTCGAGCGGTGTGATCGACAACAGCGCGTCGCAGGCGGCGCACGGCGGCAGCTGGAAGGCGTGGCTGGACGGCTAC
>NZ_JBHWGV010000055.1:0-10253 GCF_042732955.1 Kitasatospora sp. NPDC059747
TATCCGATTGGTGTGTGTTTTGTTTGCTTGTTTCTCGTGTGTGGGCGAAACGTCTAATCTGGGGGGGGGGGGGGGGGTTTTGCCCCCCCCCCCCGGGCCGTTCCGTGTTCTGCGTACTGCGTGCTGCGTGCTGCGTTCCGGGCCCTGGGGGCCGGGTGCCGGGTGCCGCTCAGCGCCGCCCGGAGCGGCGGTCGTCGCGCCCGCCCTGACCGCCCGAGCCGCCGGTCAGGCCCGCCCGGCGCAGCGCGTCCGCCATGGCGCTGTTCGCCGGCGGGGTGCTGCCGCCGGAGCCGCCCTGGCCGCCCTGGCCGCGCCGGTCCTGACCGCGGCGGTCGTCGCGGCGCTCGTCCCCGCGGCGGTCCTGGCGCGGCGGGCGGGCCTGCCGGTCTCCGCCGCCTCGGCCGCGCTCGCCGCCCCGATCCCCACCCCGATCCCCGCCGCGGCCGGGCTCGTCGTCCAGCCGCAGCGTCAGTCCGATCCGCTTGCGCGGGACGTCCACCGAAGTGACCCGGACCTTCACGATGTCGCCCGGCTTGACCACCTCGCGCGGGTCCTTGACGAAGTTCCTCGACAGCGCGGAGACGTGCACCAGGCCGTCCTGGTGGACGCCCACGTCCACGAAGGCGCCGAACGCGGCGACGTTGGTGACCACGCCCTCCAGCACCATGCCGACCTCCAGGTCGCCGATCTTGTCGACGCCCTCCTTGAAGACGGCGGTGCGGAACGCCGGGCGCGGGTCGCGGCCCGGCTTGTCCAGCTCGCCGAGGATGTCGGTGACGGTCGGGATGCCGAAGGTGTCGTCGGCGAAGTCCGCCGGGCGCAGCGCGCGCAGCCGCTCGCCGTTGCCGATCAGCTCGCGCAGCTCGCCGCCGGTCGCGGCGAGGATGCGGCGCACCACCGGGTAGGCCTCGGGGTGCACGCTGGAGGCGTCCAGCGGGTCGTCGCCGCCGGGGATGCGCAGGAAGCCCGCGCACTGCTCGAACGCCTTCGGGCCGAGCCGGGCGACGTCCTTGAGCTGCCTTCGGGTGCGGAACGGCCCGTTGGCGTCGCGGTGGGCCACGATGTTGTCGGCGAGCGTGCCGGTGATGCCGGAGACGCGGGTCAGCAGCGGCGCGGAGGCGGTGTTGACGTCCACGCCGACGGCGTTCACGCAGTCCTCGACGACGGCGTCCAGCGAGCGCGAGAGCTTCACTTCGCTCAGGTCGTGCTGGTACTGGCCGACGCCGATCGACTTGGGGTCGATCTTGACGAGCTCGGCGAGCGGGTCCTGGAGGCGGCGGGCGATGGAGACCGCGCCGCGGATGGACACGTCCAGCTCGGGCAGCTCCTGTGAGGCGAACGCGGAGGCCGAGTACACGGAGGCGCCGGCCTCGCTCACCATCGCCTTGGTGAGCCCCAGTTCGGGGTGGCGCCCCAGCAGGTCCTCGGCGAGCTTGTCGGTCTCGCGGGAGGCGGTGCCGTTGCCGATCGCGATCAGGTCCACGCCGTGCTTCTTCGCCAGCGCCGCCAGGGTGGCCAGCGAGGCGTCCCACTTGTTGGCGGGCTGGTGCGGGTAGATCGTGTCGTGCGCCACGACCTTGCCGGTGGCGTCCACCACGGCGACCTTCACGCCGGTGCGGAAGCCCGGGTCCAGGCCCATGGTGGCGCGGGTGCCGGCCGGGGCGGCGAGCAGGAGGTCGCGGAGGTTCGCCGCGAACACCCGCACCGCCTCCTCCTCGGCCTCGGCGCGCAGCCGGGACCGCAGGTCGATGCCGAGCCGCACCAGGACGCGGGTGCGCCAGGCCCAGCGGACGGTGTCGCCGAGCCACTTGTCGGCCGGGCGGCCGTGGTCGGCGATGCCGAAGCGGGCGGCGATGCGCTGCTCGTAGTCGGCCGCGCCGGGCAGGTCGCCCCTGGTGTCGCCGGTCTCGTCGCCGTCCAGCGGGGACAGTTCGAGGTCGAGCACCTCCTCCTTCTCGCCGCGCAGCATCGCGAGGATGCGGTGCGAGGGGAGCCTGGTGTAGGGCTCGGCGAAGTCGAAGTAGTCGGCGAACTTGGCGCCGTCCTGCTCCTTGCCGTCCCGCACCCGGGCGACCAGCCGGCCGCGGGTCCACATCCGCTCGCGCAGCGAGCCGACCAGGTCGGCGTCCTCGCCGAAGCGCTCGACCAGGATCGCGCGGGCGCCCTCCAGGGCCGCGCTCCCGTCCGCCACGGCCTCGTTGAGGTAGCCGGCGGCCAGCGCGGCCGGGTCCTGGGAGGGGTCGGCGAGCAGGGTGTCGGCGAGCGGCTCCAGGCCGGCCTCGCGGGCGATCTGCGCCTTGGTGCGCCGCTTCGGCTTGAACGGCAGGTAGATGTCCTCCAGGCGGGCCTTGGAGTCGGCCGCGAGGACCTGCGCGCGCAGCGCGTCGTCCAGCTTGCCCTGGGCCTCGATCGACTCCAGGACGGCGGTGCGGCGCTCCTCCAGTTCGCGCAGGTAGCGCAGCCGCTCCTCCAGCGTGCGCAGCTGCGCGTCGTCGAGGGAGCCGGTGGCCTCCTTGCGGTATCGGGCGACGAACGGGACGGTCGCGCCGCCGTCGAGCAGGTCGACGGCGGCCGTCACCTGCCCGTCGCGCACGCCCAGTTCCTCGGCGATCTTCCGCTCGATCGCCCGCTGGGCCCGCCGGGACTGCTCATCGACTGGCGTGGTCACGAAGCCGGTCACCTTCTCCTTCAGTGCGTTCGCCGTACGCCCTGCATTCTGGCAGGTGCCGCGGACGGCTCCCGGCCGCACCCGGGGCGGCCGGGCGTGGCGGGTGCGCCGCCCGGCTCCAACCGGGCTTGAGCGGTGCTCCGTTGCGCGCCCCTACGGTGGCGGGCATGGACACCTCCCCTTCGCTGGAGGCGGGGCGTGCCGCGCGGCTCGACCGGCTCGCCTCCGCCAAGTACCTGCTGTTCACGACCTTCCGGCGGGACGGCACCGGCGTGCCGACGCCGGTGTGGGTCGCCCGGGACGGCGACGCGCTCGTCTTCACCACCGTCACCCGCACCGGCAAGGTCAAGCGGCTGCGCCGGCGCACCGACGTCCTGGTCGGGCCGTGCGACATCCGCGGCACCCTGCTCGGCGAGCAGGTCCCGGCCACCGCCGTGCTCGACGCCGCCCGGGCGCCCGCGTACCGGAAGCTGCTGCGCCGCAAGTACGGCCCGCTGTGCGCGGTCGCGCTGGCGGCCAACGTGGTCCGGTTCGGCCGGGGCGGCACGGTCGGGGTGCGGGTGACGCTCGGCTGAGGCCGGCCGGCGGCGGCCGGCGCACGTCAGCCGTCGAGGTGGAGCTCCCGGCTCGGCCGGCCGTCGGCGGCGAGGTCGATCGTGACGGTCCCGGTGTCGGTGTCGACCTGGATCCGGTCCGGGCCCGACCAGCGGACGGCGCGGTCGTACGGGTCGTGGGGGCCCTGGGCGAGGACCAGCCACCGGCGGGTGGTCAGCCCGGTCCCCTCGTCGACGTAGTACGCCGTGGTGGAGTCGAGCGCCCAGCCCGTCTCCTCCTGCACGATCTTCCGGTCGGTGCGGCCCGGCGCCTCCTGGGTGCCCTTCACGACCGTGGAGGTCGCGAGGAAGAGCCAGAGCATCATCGTCCCGGCCGCCAGCAGTGTGACGGCGGTGGTGAGCAGGATCCGGAGCCACATCCACCAAGGAACGTTGAGCACCGCGACGAACAGGGCCGGGATCGCCAGGGTCCAGAGCAGCAACGGCCGGTCGAACCACTGCTGCAGCACGAGGTAGCCGCCCGAGCGGCTGTTGTAGTGCCCGGTCACGCCCAGGAGCAGCAGGACGGCCAGGACGGCGAACGCGGCCCGGAACGCCCAGCGCTCGAAAGCCGTCCACTCGATGCTGCGTCTGCCCGTAGGCCGGGCGGGCCGGCCGTCCGCCTGCCCCCGTGTGGTGATCATCGCGCCAGCGTAGTGATCTGATGATCCGAATTTGTCACAGCAGTTCGATGATCCGGCTGCTGGCCGCACGGGCCGCGCTGTACGCTGCCGGGCATGTGCGCTGCCGTCAGGATGCACCCCGACGAACCGGACATCACCACAGCCCTGGTGCGGCGGCTGCTCTCCGCCCAGTTCCCGCAGTGGGCCGGCCTGCCCATCCGCCCGGTCGTCTCCGCCGGGACGGACAACGCGATGTTCCGGCTCGGCCCGGACCTCGCCGTCCGCCTCCCCCGGGTCGGCTGGGCCGCGGACGGCGTCGGCCGCGAACAGTACTGGCTGCCGCGGCTCGCCCCGCACCTGCCGCAGCCGATCCCCGCGCCGGTAGCCCTCGGCCGGCCCGCCGCCGGCTACCCGTGGGAGTGGTCGGTGGTCCGCTGGCTCGACGGCGTGAACCCGGCCGTCGGCGCCCTCGCCGCACCGCTCCGACTCGCCCGCGACCTGGCCGCGTTCATCACCGGCCTGAGATCCGCCGACCCGGCCGGCGGACCGCCCGCGGCCCGCGGGGTCCCGCTCGCCGCCCGTGACGGCGCGACCCGCGCGGCGCTCGCCCGGCTCACCGGCACGATCGACACCGCGAGCGCGACGGCCCTGTGGGACAAGGCCCTGCGCCTGCCCGACCACACCGGCCCGGCCACCTGGATGCACGGCGACCTCTCTCCCGGCAACCTCCTGCTCGCCCCCACCGGAGGGCTCGGCGCGGTCATCGACTTCGGCCTGATGGGCGTCGGCGACCCCACCGTCGACGTCATCGCCGCGTGGACCGTCCTGCCCGCCCAGGCCCGCGGCACCTTCCGCACCGCCCTCGGCGCCGACGACGCCATGTGGGCCCGCGCCCGCGCCTGGGCCCTGTCCATCGCCCTCATCGCGATCCCGTACTACCGGCACACCAACCCCACCCTGACCGCCGCCGCCCGCCACGTCGTTCGCGAGGTCCTCGCCGACCGCACCGCCTGATCCGGCCCCTCCACGCGGTAGCGGTTCTGTCGCTCCTACTGCCCGCACAGGACGCCGTTGCTATGGCGTGCTGCCGCCAACCCGCTTTACGGAAAGCGGAGTTGGCGCCTGCCTGCCGCAGGGGGGAGCGCACCGTGGCGCTGTTCAAGGACGTCATCCAGGTCAGAGTCAGCAAGCGCGTGCCGTGGGTGGACGCGGACGCCTACCCCCTGCACAACATCGCCGGCGCCCGGCGGATCGAGACCCGGCGCCAGCGGTGGAAGTCGAGTCCGTGCGCCGGATCCTGGAGTCCCAGAGCTCCTGACACTCCAGACCGGGTCAGAAACCTTCCCCGGTCAAGCTTGGCTGCTAGCCTGGTTGGCATGAGCGAGCGATGCGAGCGAACAGTCAAGAGGTGCGTGTTCCGCGAAGCGACCGCCGAGCGCAGCGAGGTGGGCGCATGAGCGGACTGCGGGAGCTGAAGAAGGAACGGACGCGGCGGGCGATCTCGGAGGCGGCGATCGCGCTGTTCCTGGAGCACGGGTTCGACCGGGTGTCGGTCGCCGACGTGGCCGCGGCGGCCGAGGTGTCGAAGCCGACGCTGTTCAGCTACTTCCCGTCCAAGGAGGACCTGGTCGTCCACCGCTTCGCCGACCACCAGGACCAGGCCGCCGACGTGGTCCGCGGCCGGGCTCCGGGCGAGACGGCGATCGGTGCGCTGCACCGGGACTTCGTGGCCGGACTGGACCGGCGCGACCCGATCACCGGGCTCAACGACCACCCCGCCGTGCTGGCGTTCAACCGGCTCGTCCGCTCGACCCCGGGCCTGGTGGCCCGCGGCGCCCAGTACCTCGCGCGGGCCGAGGAGTCCCTGGCCGAGGCCCTGCGCGAGGACTCGGACGCCACCCCGCCCCGCGTGCTCTCGGCGCGGCTCCTGGCCGCCCAGCTCACCGCGACCCGGCGCGTCCTCGCCGAGCACAACCACCACCGCATCGCCGAGGACGGCCAGAGCGCCGACGAGCTCCACTTCGAGGCCGTCGGCGACGCCGACCGCGCCTTCGAACTCCTGGAGCACGGCTGGGCCCGGGCCGCCGGCCCCGGGCGCCCGACCCGCTAGCCGCCCGCCCGCATGGCCTCCGGCAGCGGGCGGGCGTGCAGCACGTCGAGGCGGGAGACGGCCCGGGTGAGCGCCACGTAGAGGCGGTGCAGGCCGCGCGGTTCGGCGTCGACGATCGCGGCGGGCTCCAGGACGATCACGTGGTCGTACTCGAGTCCCTTGGCCAGCGAGGCCGGCAGTACGGTGAGCCGGGCCGCCCCGCCGACCCCGTCCGCGGTCGCCGCCGGCAGCCCGGCCGCCGCCAGCGCCTCCGCCGTCCGTGCCACTGCGGCATCCGCCGCGATCACGGCCACCGAGCCCTCGTGACCGAGCGCCTCGCGGACGATGTCGGCCACTTCCTCTTCCACGTCCCCCACGTGACGGACCGTCACTTCTCCACCCGCCCGCAGCGAAACCGCCGGCGGCACGTCCACGCCGAGCGCACCCAGCACCCGGTTGGCGAGCTCCATCACCGCCGCCGGGACGCGGAATCCCGTCGTCAGCGGCACCACCGCCGCCCGCGGCTTGCCGAGGTGGGCCAGCTGCTCGGGCCAACTCCGCGCCGCCCCGGGCGTGGTGGACTGCGCGAGGTCGCCGAGCACGGTGAGCGAGCCGAAGCCGCTGCGCCGGGCGATCGCCCTGCACTGCATGGGCGAGAGGTCCTGCGCCTCGTCGACGACGACGTGCCCGAACCCGTCCGGCCGCTCGATCAGGCCCGCGACCTCGTCCAGCAGGAACAGGTCCTGCGCCGACCAGGCCGCGCTCCGCTCCGAACGCGGCGGGCGCCGCCACCGGATCGCCGCCTGCTCGCCCGCGTCCAGCAGGCCGGCCGCGGCCGCCGCCAACACCACGGGATCGCCGAGCAGTTCGGCCACCACGAGCTCCGGGCGGACGGCCGGCCACGCCGCGTCCAGGAACTCCTTCACCGGACGGCAGCGCCCGATCCGCGCCTCCCACGTCCCGCTGCGGACGCCCGTGCGCCGCTCGGCCCGGTCCCGCAGCGCCGCCACCACCCGGGTGCGCAGGTGCTCACGCCCGATCGCGTACGGCACGCCCTGCCCGCGCACCTCCGCGACCATCGATTCCAGCGCCTCCCCCGGGATCCGCCAGCGGTACGAGCCCTCCGTGACGACCACCGGCTCGGCGCCCGCCGCCCGGACCCTGGCGTACAGGGCGCGCTCCAGGACGGCGGCCATCCGGGCGTCCTGCTTGACGGCCGCGGCGCGCGTGTCGTCCTCGCCGCGCACCGGGTGGGTGGCGACCAGATCCTCCGCGGTGCACTGGGCGACGTCGATCTCGCCGAGCGCGGGCAGGACTTCGGCGATGTAGCGCAGGAACGCCCGGTTGGGCCCGATCACCAGCAGGCCCGAGCGCCGGATGCGCTGCGGGTGGGTGTAGAGCAGGTACGCGGCGCGGTGCAGGCCGACGGCGGTCTTGCCGCTGCCGGGCGCACCCTGCACGCACACCGACTCGGCCAGCCCGCCGCGCACCAGTGCGTCCTGCTCGGGCTGGATGGTTGCGACGATGTCCCGCATCGGCCCGGTCCGGGGGCGCTCGATCTCCGCGGCCAGGATGCCGCCGGGGGCATCGGCGGGCGGCCCGCCGAGCCGCTCGTCCTCCAGGCCGGTCAGGTCCTCCGGCGCCCCGGGGCTCGTCGGCGCCCAGCCGAACCGGCGACGCCCGGCCAGGCCGAGCGGGTCGTGCGGGCCGGCCTGGTAGAAGACCCGGGAGACCGGGGCCCGCCAGTCGACCACCAGCGGCGGCGCGGTCGGGTCCTCGGAGATCCGGCGGCGGCCCACGTAGTAGCGCTGCCGCCGGTGCTCACCGGCCTCGGGGACGTCGCCGAAGTCCAGCCGGCCGAAGAACGCCGGGCTGTCCGGCAGGTCCGCCATCCGCCGGGCCCGGGTGCGCAGGTAGCGGCCGAGCGCTTCGGCGCTCGCGCCGTCGCCGGACACGTCCTCGCCCGCGATCACCTGGTACCCGGCGTCGTCCACCTGCCGCGCGAGCGCCTCCCGGCACCGGGCGACGTGGGCCCGCTCCCGCGCCAGCTCGCCGTCGATTCCCGCCACCATGCCGCGACCTCCCGACCGTCGTTCCCGCACACTGGACCACCAGCATAACTGAACTCGGTAAAGAATCTACTCGGGTAAGAATCATGCCCCGGTTGCACCATGGGGGAATCGCGTGTCAGTGGCATGCGACAAGGTGGGTCGCATGCGGAACGAGAACGCGCACGACGAACTGCCGGTCATGACCTGGGACCGGTTCTGGGAGCTGGTCGGCACGCTGGGCGGGCCGGCCGTCCTGGAGAGGTGCGACCACCTGGAGGAGGCGTGCGAGGGCCTTGCGCAGCGGCTCGCGCTCGGGCCGGTCGAGGAAATCACCGGCTTCGGGGAGCGGCTGGCCGAGGCGCTGTACCGCTTGGACCGCGCGGAGTTCGGACGGCTGCCGGTCCAGGACGCCGAGGCGCCGCACGACTGGCAGACCGACGACCACTTCCTCTACACCCGCGCCGCCGTGGTGACGGCCGGGCGAGAGGTCTACGAGGGAGTCTTCGGCCACCCCGAGCGGTTCGCGCCGTACACCGCGCTCCAGGCGGAGGAGCTGCTGTACGTCCACGAGGAGGCGTACGAGGCGGCCACCGGCGAGGAGTGGGACTTCCTGACCCGCTACGACTACGAGTCGTGCTCCAACGCCGAGGGCTGGCCGGACCTCCGAAGCTAGCGCCGACGCGGGCGGCCGCCACCGGCCCGGCCGCCGCTGCGCGGCTTGCGCGGGGCGCCCTGCCGGGCGGCCTCCGCCGGGGCCGTGTCGGGCCAGTGGGCCGGGCGGGTCAGGCCGGCGGGGAGGCGGGTGGTCGCGTCGCCGCGGGCGGCGTTGAGCTGGGCCTGGGTGAGGAAGAGGGCCTCGGTGAGGTCGGCGCCCGCCAGGTTGGCGTCGCGCAGGTCGGCGCCGATCAGGTCGGCGAGCCGCAGGTCCGCCCCGCCCAGGTCGGCGGCGACCAGCAGCGCCCCGCGGAGGTTCGCGCCGCGCAGGTCGGCGCCGCGCAGCCGGGCGCCGAAGAGGTCGGCGCCGCGGTGCTCGCGGCGGCGCGGGACGGCAGCGCGGACGTGCTCGCTCGCCCGCAGCAGCAGTTCGCTGACGCGCTGCCGGTGCGCGTTCACGTCGACGGCGAGGATCTCCTGCGGAGTGCCACCGGCGAGCCGGTCGGTGGCCTCCAGGGCCTCCCGCAGCTCGGGGTGGACGGCGCGGGCGGCGTCGAAGCCGAGCGCCTCGCCGAGGTACGCCATGAGCTCGTGCAGCTGCCGCACGACCGGGAAGACGTCGAACATCTCCCGCGCGCTCGCCGGCTCCTCCCGCCAGCTGCGCCCGCCGTACGTGACCTGCGAGACGCGCTGGCCGGCGCCGAAGCAGTCGTAGACGGTGCAGCCCTGGAAGCCGGTGTCGCGCAGGCGCGCGTGGATCCCGCAGGTGAAGTCGGTCTGGAGGTTGCGGCACGGGGTGCCGGCGGCCTTGTCGACCGCGAAGTCGGCGCCTGCGGCGAACGGGAGGGCGACGCAGCAGAGCCCGAAGCAGCTGGTGCAGTCGGACCGGAGTTCGACCGGCAGCGATCCGCCGTTGCCGCCCACCTCACTGAGCTCGCTCATGCGCCCACCTCGCTGCGCTCGGCAGCCGCTTCGCGCAACACGCACCTCTCAATGGTTCGCTCGCTGCGCTCGCTCACGTGTCGTCGTCCTTCCGGCCTGGGCGCACCGAATCGTTCCGGTGCGTCGAACCCGCCAAGCCTACTGCGCCCCTGGCCTCACCCCTCCCCCAGATGTAAGGTATGCAGCACATATTCACCTATTACCAACGGGGGTAAGCCGATGCGGAACCAGGACCCGGACACCACGGAACTCGTCCGCCGCTGGATCTCCGGCTGGGTCGTCTCCCGGGGCGCCGCCGAACCCGCCCCCGCGCCGTGGGGCTGGAGCATCGACGTCGGGGCCCCGACCGGAGAGGTCGCGCGGCGCGTGCTGCCGCACCCCGCCGAGGACGACGTCCGCGAGATCGCCGGGGCGACGACGGCCCCGGGCACCTGGCTCAAGCTGTTCGCGGAGGACGACACCGTCCGCCCCTGGCTGGGGCCCGAGTGGCGGCTGGACGTGCCGGGCTTCCTGATGAGCCTGCCGCGGGGGGGGGCGGGGGGCCCCCCCCCACACGCACGAGAAACCAAAAAACCAGTGATGAACGGGGGGGTAGGACCAACAAAGGGTATCACCAAGAACGGCCCCCAAACC
>NZ_JBHWGV010000055.1:10263-20517 GCF_042732955.1 Kitasatospora sp. NPDC059747
CGCGCGGGCGGGGGCGCGGGGGGGGGGGGGGCGGGGGCGGGGCGCGCGGCGCGGGGGGGGCGCGGGGGCGGGCGCCCCCCCCCCCCCCCCGGCCGGCTACACCGTCACCACGTGGATCCGCGGCGGCGTCGTCCGCACGCTGGTCCGCACCTCGACCGGCCACCTCGCCGCCCGGGGGCAGGCGGGCCTGGCGGGCCCGGTCGCCGTGCCGGACCAGATCGTCACGTCCCCCGACCACCGCCGCCGGGGCCTCGGCAGCATCGTGATGGGCACGCTCCAGCACGCCGCCCGCGAGGCCGGTGCCGAACAGGCCGTCCTGGTCGGCACCACCGACGGCCGCGCGCTGTACTCGGCGCTCGGCTGGACGGTCCACTCCCCGATGGCGAGCCTCGTCCTGGAGCCGGAGGCACGGGAGGGCGGCGCTCAGCGGTAGGGCGGCAGTAGGGCAGCGGTCAGCGGTCAGCGGTAGGGCAGCAGCTCCGGCCGCTTCGGCGGGCGGCCGTCGCCGGAGGAGCGGCCGGTGAGGCGGCGGCCGATCCACGGGCCGAGGTGGGAGCCGATCCAGCGGGCGTCGGCGCCGAGCTTCTCGGCGCGGCCGCGCGGGGCGGCGGGCGGCAGCGGGGCGCGCCAGTCGAAGCCGGCGGGGCGGCCGAGCGCCTCCAGGACGGCGGCGGCCACCCGGCGGTGCCCCTCGGGCGAGAGGTGCAGGCGGTCCTCGGCCCAGAGCCGGCGGTCGTCGAAGCAGGGTGCGGAGAAGAGGTCGACCACGGCGATGCCGTCGTCCTGGCCGAGCTCGTGCACGAAGGCCTTCATCCGCAGGATCGCGGGCAGCAGCCGGGCGCCGCCGGCCATCCTGCGGCTGGGGTCGGTGCTGGTGAACATGACGACGGTGGCGCCGCCGGCCCGCAGCCCGGCGGCGCAGCGGCCGAGCAGCCGCTCGACCTCGGCGATGTCGCAGCCGGGGCGCAGCACGTCGTTGAGGCCGCCGGCGAGGGTGACGAGGTCGGCGCCCATCCCGGCCGCGACGGCGAGCTGTTCGTCGTGGATCTGGCCGATGAGCTTGCCGCGGACGGCGAGGTTGGCGTAGCGGAAGGCGTCGGCGCCGGGCGCTTCGGCCGGTTCGTCCGCGAGCGCGGCGGCGACCCGGTCGGCCCAGCCGCGGTAGTGGCCGTCGGGCATGAGGTCGTCGCACATGCCTTCGGTGAAGGAGTCCCCGACGGCGACGTAACTGCGGTACGTGGTGGGCACGGGCGCTCTCCGCTCTCCTCCGACTGCTCCGTGGTCCGACGATCGTACGCATGGACCGGAGCGGCGCCGTCCGCCACCCCCCGTCAGCCGGCGCCGTCCGCCGCCCCCCGTCAGCCGGTGGCGGCCGCGACCACGTCGACGGCCTCCGGCGCCCCCGTGACCCAGTGCTCCCGCACCGCGTCCGTCGGCCGCTGCTCGCCGAGGGCCGGCAGGCCCCACTCGCCCAACGCCTCGATGACGCGCCGCAGTTCGCGGCCGCGCCCGGTGAGCTCGTAGACCGTGGCGCTGGCGGGCGGTTCGAGCCGGCGGCGCAGCACGAGGTCCTCGCCCTCCAGCTGCTTGAGCCGGGCGGCGAGGATGTCGGTGGAGACGCCGGGCAGGTCGGCGTGCAGGTCGGTGTAGCGGCGCGGGCCGCGGAGGAGTTCACGGACGATCAGGAGACTCCAGCGCTCCCCCACCGCGTCCAGGGCGCGGGCGACGGCGCAGTACTGGTCGTAGCTTCGGCGTGACATGTGGATCAGCATAGCCAAAAGGTTGGACTTTCCAAGTGCTTACTTGGTAGAACAAAGCTGCAGAGCGCGAACGGGGTGTGACCGTAACGGTCGGGAGGCCGCAGTGGAGTTTCGGCAGTCCAGCAAGCTGAATGACGTGTGCTACGAGATCCGCGGTCCGGTGGTCGACCAGGCCAACGCGCTGGAAGAAGCCGGACACAGCGTCCTGCGGCTGAACACCGGCAACCCGGCGCCGTTCGGCTTCGAGGCGCCCGAGGAGATCATCCAGGACATCATCCGCAACCTCCCGAAGGCGCACGGGTACAGCGACTCGCGCGGCATCCTGCCCGCCCGCCGCGCGGTGGTGCAGTACTACCAGCAGCGCGGGGTGCAGGGCGTCGACGTCAACGACGTCTACCTCGGCAACGGCGTCTCCGAGCTGATCCAGATGGCCGTCACGGCGCTCGTCGACGACGGCGACGAGGTGCTCGTCCCGATGCCGGACTACCCGCTGTGGACGGCCGTGGTGCGGCTGGCCGGCGGCAAGGCCGTCCACTACCTGTGCGACGAGGGGGCCGACTGGTACCCGAGCCTGGAGGACATCGCCGCCAAGATCACCGCCCGCACCAAGGCGATCGTGGTCATCAACCCCAACAACCCGACCGGCGCGGTGTACCCGAAGGAGCTCCTGGAGGGCATCCTCGACCTCGCCCGGCGCCACCAGCTGATGGTCCTGGCCGACGAGATCTACGACAAGATCCTCTACGACGACACCGAGCACCACTGCCTGGCCGCGCTCGCCGACGACGTCCTCACCCTGACGTTCAACGGCCTGTCCAAGGCCTACCGGGTGGCCGGCTTCCGCAGCGGCTGGCTGGTCGTCTCCGGGCCCAAGCAGCACGCCACGGACTACCTGGAGGGCCTGACGATGCTCTCCGGCATGCGGCTGTGCCCCAACGTGCCCGCGCAGTTCGCCGTCCAGGCCGCGCTCGGCGGCCACCAGTCCATCAACGACCTCGTGCTGCCCGGCGGCCGGCTCACCGAGCAGCGGGACGTCGCGTTCAAGGCGCTCAACGAGATCCCGGGCGTCAGCTGCGTCAAGCCCAAGGGCGCGCTGTACGCGTTCGCCCGGCTGGACCCGGCGGTGCACAAGATCGTCGACGACGAGCAGTTCGTGCTGGACCTGCTGCTCCGCGAGAAGATCCACGTCGTCCAGGGCACCGGCTTCAACTGGCCCCGCCCGGACCACTTCCGCTTCGTCACCCTCCCCCGGGCCGACGACCTGGAGACGGCGATCAACCGCATCGGGCGCTTCCTGGCGACGTACCGGCAGGTCTGAGCGCACACCCCGGCACGTCGGAACGCACACCCCGGCACGTCGGAACGCATACCCTGGCACGTCATGACCGTCCTGCGCTCCGTCGCCCTGTTCGCCCTCGCCGCGCTCGCCGAGATCGGCGGCTGCTGGCTCGTGTGGCAGAGCGTCCGGGAGCAACGGCCGTGGTGGCTGGCCGGCGTGGGCGTCGTGGCGCTCGGCGCGTACGGGTTCGTCGCCGCGCTCCAGCCGGACGGCGCCTTCGGCCGCGTCCTGGCCGCGTACGGCGGGGTGTTCGTGGCCGGCTCCCTGCTGTGGGGCGTGGCCGTGGACGGCTTCCGGCCGACCCGCTACGACGTGATCGGCGCTCTGGTCTGCCTCGCCGGGGTCGGCGTGATCATGTACGGGCCCCGGCGCTGACGCACCGGTGCCCCGGCGTCGGTCCTCGACACCGGGGCACCGTCACGACCGCGCGGGACTACCAGCCCCAGCCGCCGCCCTCGCCGTCGTCGTCGCGGCCGGAGTCCCAGCCCTCGCCGACCTTGCGCAGGATCGTGTAGTTGTCGATCTGCGTACCGTTCTCGGCCAGCGCGGTGACCTTCATGACCGACTTCTGGCCCAGCTGGGCCGGGGTCACGTCGACCTTGATGAAGGAGTAGCCGGTGTAGCGCACCCGCGACCACTGGATGGTCTCGGGGGTCTTCACCCGCCCCTTGCTCCAGTAGTAGCTCTGGACCTCGTCCTGGTGGTTCTCGTGGCCCTCGTAGGTGTCCGGGGTCGCGAAGTTGTACAGGCTGCGCCCGGCGGCACCGGCGGTCACGTAGACCACGCCGTCCTTCTCGGGCTCGATGGTGGCGCCGCTCGGCACCTGCTTGGAGACCTTGTTGCCCAGGATGGCGTCGGTGCGCTCGTAGATGTGGTTGTGGCCGTTGATGACCAGGTCCACCCGGTACTTCTCGAACAGCGGCACCCAGGCCTCGCGGACGCCGCCCTCGGAGGCGTGCGCGACCGTGGTGGAGAAGGCGCAGTGGTGGAAGAAGACGACGATGAAGTCGACGGTCTCGTCGCCGCGCAGGTCCTTGAGGGTGCGCTCCAGCCACCGGGTCTGCTTGCCCGCGGAGAGGCCGAGGTTGGCCGGGATCTCGTAGGAGACGTCGTTGGCGTCCAGGGAGATGACGCCGACGTTCTTGTAGCGGAAGGTGTAGACGCCGGGGACGTTGCGCGGGTCCGGCCCGTTGTCCGGCAGGAAGAAGCGGGTGTTCTCGCCGCCGTAGCCGTTGGGCGAGTACCAGGCCTCGATGTCGTGGTTGCCGTAGGCGACCATCCACGGGATGTCGGCGGCGACCGTCTCGGTCTGGACCAGGAAGGCGTCCCAGGTCTTCGCGTTGTAGACGGCCTTGTCCGGGTCGGTGCCGGAGCCGGCCGGGTCGGCGTAGCAGATGTCGCCGGCGTGCAGGTGGAAGGCCGGCTTCTGGGCCTTGATGATGTTGTCGTTGCCCGCCGCGTGCGCGCTGACGCCCTGGTCGCCGAACGCCGTGAAGGTGAACGGCTCGTACACCCTGCCCCAGCGGTGGTCGCGGGAGGGCGCGGTGCGGAAGGTGTGCAGCGTGGAGATCTGCTGCTGCGAGGCCGGGTCGAAGCCCTGGTGGCCGACACCGTAGTAGTACGTGGTGTCCGGCTCCAGGTCCTCCAGCGCCACGTGCAGGTAGTACTGGTCCACCGGCTGGCCGGTCGGGGTCAGCGCCGGGGTGTGCAGGGCGCGGACCTCGGCCTCGACCTTGTGGCCGAGGTCCCACGGGTGCTTGCCGAAGCGCAGGAACGGCTTCTTGACCGGCACCGGCACCTGCCACGAGATGCGGAACTGGGTGTCCGGCTCGGCGCCGAACTGGAGGTGACGGCCGGTCGGCGCGACCACCGCACCGTCGATCCCGTCCGCCGTCCCGCCCGTCAGCAGCTGCGGGGTGGCCGGCGCCGCGAAGGCGGTGCCGCTGCCCAGGGCACCGCCCACCGCGACCGCACCGACCGTGACGGCACCGGCACGGAGCATCCGGCGACGGGAGAAGCGGGCCCGCAGGTACTCGTGCTGCTCGGCCATGCTCATGCGGTCGGCGAGCTTGGCCGGTACGCCCATGTGAGGGATATCCATGCGCGGGACTCTTCCAGCGGCGCGTGGCCCGTGCACGGACGCGCGGTGAACGGACAGGTGCACGAACGCCAATCGGACGCCAATACCCGGTCAAGTCCAGGCAAAGATCATGTCCACGACCATTCCGACACCGGATCATGGCCTCCCCGTGGTGGCGGACATGACCGGCCGTCGGACGTCGGGCCTCAGCCGGACGGCTCGTCCCAGCTCGTGGTGGCGCGGTTGCCCGTGCCGTCGCAGGTGCGGCAGATCTCGTCGCGGTAGGCGTGCTTGGCGCCGGTCGCGTCCACCCGGTAGCGGACGTACACCCCGGTGCCGTCGCACAGGAAGCAGTTGCCGCCCCCGCCGCCGACCTCCGTCGTCCCGGTGCCCTGGCAGGTGCGGCAGTTGAGGCCGGCGGTGCGGCCGGTGCCCGCGCAGATGCGGCAGACCGTGGTCATCGTCTTCCTCCCTGGGCGGATCCGCTCGGAGCCACCGGTCATGCTAGTCGGGCCAGTTGACCCCGCGTGAGACTTGTGTGCGCATGACCGGGGCGACCCCGTCACGACGGGGGCCTCACTCCGGCAGGCCCTCGCGGATCCGGCGCGAGACCGCGACCTCCTGCAGGTCGAGCAGGCCCGGCGGATCGGCCAGGCCGGGGCCGCCCGCGTGCACCCACGCGGCGATCTCGTCGATCATGTCGTCGGCCAGCACCCAGCCCAGCCAGACCGGCCGGCCCCCGGCCGCGCGCCCCTCGCCGGACGGGCCCACCACGACCACGTTCGAATGCGTGCACGCGTCCAGGCACTTGACCGCCCGCACCCGGCCCGCCGACCCGACCGCCGTCCGCAGCCGCTCGTACTGCCCGGCGTGGTCCACACCCGGGTGCTTCTGCTCGGTGCCGCAGCAGCACCCGCGGCAGACCGTGACGGTCACCGGGGAGGCGGCGGCACGCGGGCGGTCGCGGTCTCGGCGGCTCATGGGTTCGGCTTCTCCTCTGGTCGGCGGCCCGTTCGGCCTCCGCAGCGTACCCGCACGGTTCCGGCCCACCGGCGGGTGCCGTCCGCCCGCGGGCGGTCCGTAGGATGCCCCCATGGGACATGCGACCGCCGACAGCGCCGTACCGCGGATGCGCCTGGACGCGTCCAACGCGGCCAAGGTGGCCACCACCCTCCAGGCCCTGGCCACCCCGTCCCGCCTGCTGATCCTCGGCCGGCTGCGGGAGGGCCCGATGGCCGCCACCGAACTCGCCGAGGCCGTCGGCCTGGAACAGTCCGCGTGCTCGCACCAGCTGCGGCTGCTGCGCAACCTCGGCCTGGTCGTCGGCGAGCGCCGCGGCCGCTCGGTCGTCTACTCGCTGCACGACGACCACGTGGCCGCGCTGCTCGACCAGGCCGTCTACCACGTCGACCACCTGCGCCTGGGCCTGGCCGACCGGTGAACGGGAAGCGGCTGCGGAGGATCGCGCTCCGGGCGGCGGGACTGGTCGCGGTGGGCCTCGGCTTCGCCGTGCTCCTCACCGGCTACGCGACGAAGACCCTGGACGACGACCTGCTGCTCACCGACCGGGTCCGGGCCGAAGACGTGCAGCGCGGCGAGATCCACTACCTCGGCACCCCGCCGGCCACGGACCACGCCTTCCTCGAACGGGTCATGGCCCTCGCCGGCGACCGGATCACCTGCCGGGCCGGGCGGTTCACGCTCAACGGGAAGCCGGTGGACGGCTCGTGCCCGCGCGACGTCGACGTCACCGTCCTGCCGGGCCAGGCCTTCGTCCAGGACCGGCAGGGCACGGCGACGGTGGACCTGGCGCAGCTCGGCGAGCGGGTGGTCTGGCACACCGGCACCGATGTCGAAACGCCTCCCCTGCCGGGCAAGTTGACCGGCGCGATCGTCCTGCTCGTCCTCGGCCCGCTCCTGTTCTTCGCCGACGGGATCGCCGCCCTCGTCGCCGCCGCCGGCTCCGGCCGCGACAAGCAGGTTCACACCGGCGCGAACTGACGGATCGTCAGGCCGTCGCCTCGGCCGCCGCGCGGCCTGCGGCGCGGCCCGAGAACAGGCAGCCCCCGAGGAACGTCCCCTCCAGCGAGCGGTAGCCGTGCACGCCTCCGCCGCCGAAGCCCGCCGCCTCGCCCGCCGCGTACAGGCCCGGGAGCACCTCGCCGTCCGGCCGCAGGACGCGTGAGGCGAGGTCGGTCTCCAGGCCCCCGAGGGACTTGCGCGTCAGGACGGTGAGGCGCACGGCGATCAGCGGGGCCGCGGACGGGTCGAGGATGCGGTGCGGGGCGGCGGTGCGCACCAGGCGGTCGCCGAGGTAGCGGCGGGCGCCGTGGATCGCGGTGACCTGGAGGTCCTTGGCGAAGGGGTTGGCCAGCTGCCGGTCGCGGTCCTCGACGGTGCGGCGCAGCTCGTCCGGGTCGATCAGCGGCCGGCGGGTCCTGGCGTTCATGCCGCGGGCGAGGTCGGGGAGGTTGCCCGCGACGACGAAGTCGGGCCCGTGCCGCAGGTGGCCCTTGACCGGGCCGGGGGCGCCGGGCAGCGCGCGGCCGAGCACGCCGCGCACCGACCGCCCGGTCAGGTCCGGGTTCTGCTCGGAGCCGGAGAGGGTGAACTCCTTCTCGATGATGCGCTGGTTGAGCACGAACCAGGTGTGCTCGTGCCCGGTGGCCATGATGTGTTCGAGCGTCCCGAGGGTGTCGAAGCCGGGGAACAGCGGCACGGGCAGCCGGCGGCCGGTCGCGTCGAGCCAGAGCGAGGACGGGCCGGGCAGGATCCGGATGCCGTGCCGGGCCCAGACCGGGTCCCAGTTCTCGATGCCCTCGGTGTAGTGCCACATCCGGTCGCCGTTGATCAGGTTCCCGCCGGCCGCGCCGGCGATGCCGAGCATCAGGCCGTCGACGTGCGCGGGCACGCCGGAGAGCAGCCGCGCGGGCGGGGTGCCGAGCCGGGCGGGCCAGGCCCTGCGGACGAGTTCGTGGTTGCCGCCGATGCCGCCGGAGGTCACGATCACGGCCTGGGCGCGCAGTTCGAACCGTCCGGCGACGTCCCGTGAGCTGGCCTCGCCGCGGGCGGCCGCGCTGGGCTCCAGCACCTCCCCGGTGACGGTGTCGGTGACGCCCGCGGTGGCCGCGAGCCCGGTGACGCGGTGGCGGAACCGGAGATCGACGAGCCCGCGGGCGGCCGCGGCGCGCACCCGGCGGACGAAGGGTTCGAGCAGCCCCGGCCCGGTGCCCCAGGTGATGTGGAAGCGGGGCACCGAGTTGCCCGGCCCGTCGGCGAGGAAGCCGCCGCGCTCGGCCCAGCCCACCACGGGGAAGAAGCGCACTCCCATCCCGTGCAGCCAGGCCCGCTTCTCGCCGGCCGCGAAGTCGACGTAGGCCTCGGCCCAGCGGCGCGGCCAGGCGTCCTCGGGCCGGTCGAAGCCCGCGGTGCCGCGCCAGTCCTGGAGGGCGAGGGCGTGCGAGTCGCGGATCCGCATCCGGCGCTGCTCGGGGGAGTCGACGAGGAAGAGGCCGCCGAAGGACCAGTGCGCCTGGCCGCCGAAGGAGGCCGCGGGCTCCTGGTCGAGCAGGATCACCTTCCGTCCGGCGTCGGCGAGTTCGGCGGTGGCGGTGAGACCGGCGAGTCCCGCTCCGATGACGATGACGTCGGCGTCCAGGGCCATTGCGCAGTCCTCCGTCGCGGGGGTGCGGACGGCGCGGGGGGACGGGCGCCGTCGCTGTGCGCCCGATACTGCGGCCTGCGGTGACGTCCGGTCAACCGGCGGCGGCCGCAGGTGACAAGCAGTGGCACCAATTCCGCTCCGGGGCGTTTCGGAAATACCTTCGATACACATCGGAGCGTAATTCGAAATAACCTGCGGCCCCATCTGACGCATTTTCGAGAAATTCCCCGCCGAGGATGGACGGGCACGAAACCTGGCAGTAACTTACCTGTGAGTAGCTGTGGCGCCCGGCTGGCACGACCCCCACCTCGTCGTTTCTCTCCCCCAGGAGGAACCGTGTTCCGCCCTGCCCGGAATCAGCCCCACCGCTCGCGCGTCCGCCGCGCCCGCAATTCCGCGCTCGCCGCCGTCGCCCTCGGCGCCGCGCTCGCGCTCACCACGACGACCGCCCAGGCGGCCACCCCCGCCCCGAAGCACTACGTGGCGCTCGGCGACTCCTACGCCGCCGGCGCGGGCGTGCCCGGCCAGTCCGCCGGCCTGTGCCTGCGCTCCGACCACAACTACGGCCACCTCGTCGCCGCCGCCCTCCACGCGGGCGCCTACACCGACGTCACCTGCGCCGCGGCCAAGGTCAAGAACGTCACCGAGTCCCAGTACGACCTGTTCCTGAAGGTCAACGACCCGCAGCTGGACGCCGTGACCCCGGACGCCGACCTCATCACCCTCGGCATCGGCGGCAACGACCTCGGCACCAGCGACATCGGCATCGGCGACGTCATCGCCACCTGCATCGCCGGCGCCGTCGTCAACCCGCTCGGCACGCCCTGCCAGGACGTCTACAACCACGGCCACTGGGACTGGAGCAGCTGGAACTGGCAGTACGGCGAGGACGACCTCGCCGACCGCATCGACGCGGCGCAGCCCCGGCTCGCCGCCGCGATCGCCACGATCCGCGCCAAGGCCCCCAAGGCCAAGCTCCTGCTGGTCGGCTACCCGTCCGTGCTGCCCGCCGACGGCTCGTCCTGCGTGCTGCGCCAGCCCATCGCGCCGCGCGACATCCCGTACCTGTACCGGACGCTGAGCAGCCTCAACGCCATGCTCAAGGCCACCGCCGCGAGCAGCGGCGCGGTCTACGTCGACACGCAGACGCCGACCGCCGGGCACGACGCCTGCTCGGACGACCGCTGGGTCGAGGGCGCGCTGCCCGGCTCGCCCGCCGTGCCGTTCCACCCGAACGCGACGGGCGAGAAGGTGATGGCCGACGCGGTGCTGGCCGCGCTGCGCTGACCCCGGAACGCCGAAGGGGGGGGGGGGCCCCCCCCCGGGCCCCCCCCCCCGGGGTCCCGCCGCGGGGGAGAACCCCCCGCCGGCCGGCCGGGACCCGCCCCCCCCCCCCCCGTAACCGGCCCGA
>NZ_JBHWGV010000055.1:20527-28924 GCF_042732955.1 Kitasatospora sp. NPDC059747
CGCGCGGGGCGTTGGGTGGTGCCCCCCGGGGGTGGGGGCCGGGCTGCGCCCCCCCCGCCCCCGCTGCGGGGGGGCTCCCCCAACGCGGGCCCCCCCCCCCTTCGTACCGCTCCGGGGACTACTCCGCCTCGCTGCCGGCCGAGACCAGGCCCGCCGACCACTTCTCCTCGACCTTGCCGAACTTCCAGAACAGGATCGCCCCGGCCCAGGTGACCACGAACAGGCCGACGATCGCGTAGCCGACGAAGTTGAGGTCCAGGGAGCCGATCCAGCCGATCGGGCCGCTGGTGATGTCCAGCTTCTCGCCGAGCAGGCCGATCAGCTCGATCAGGCCGATCACCAGCGCGACCAGGACCGACAGGCCGGTGACGGTCAGGTTGTAGTAGATCTTGCGGACCGGGCGGGAGAACGCCCACTCGTAGGCGAAGTTCATGAACGAACCGTCGATCGTGTCCAGCAGGCTCATCCCGGCCGCGAACAGGATCGGCAGCGTCAGCAGCGCGTACCAGGGCAGCGAGAAGGCCGCCGCGCCGCCCGCCAGCACCAGCAGCGAGACCTCGGTCGCGGTGTCGAAGCCGAGCCCGAACAGCAGGCCCACCGGGTACATGTGCCAGGGCTTGGTGACCGCCCGGGTGACCTTGCCGAGGATGCGGTTCATCAGCCCGCGCTTCTCCAGCTGGCGCTCCAGCTCCTCCTCGTCGTACTCGCCGACGCGCATCTTGCGGAAGACCTTGAGGATGCCGTTGAAGGCGCCCAGGTTGATCAGGCCGAGCAGCAGCAGGAACGTCCCCGAGACGGTGGTGCCGATCAGGCCCGTCATCCGGTGCAGCGTCGAGTCGTCCGCCTCGACCTGGTCCGCGAGCGAGCGGATGCCGAAGGCCAGCAGGGCGCAGAGGCCGAAGACGATCGAGGAGTGGCCGAGCGAGAACCAGAAGCCGACCGACAGCGGCCGCTTGCCCTGGCCCATCAGCTTGCGGGTGGTGTTGTCGATCGCCGCGATGTGGTCCGCGTCGAAGGCGTGCCGCATGCCGAGGGTGTAGGCGGTGAGGCCCATGCCGGCCCCGAAGACCTGGCCGCCGACGTCGTAGTGCTCGGGCGCGACGAGCGCCAGCAGCGTGAACCAGCCGATCACGTGCAGCGCGAGGATGAAGCCGCCCATGCCGGCCAGGCGGATCCACTCCTCGCGGGTGAGCCGGTGCCACCATCTGACGGACGGGGCACCTGCGGCGGGGCTGGCCATTGCTGTGGTCCTTTCGGGGGAGCGGAGTGCGGGGACATCCTTCCCTCGACCGGGAGGCAGTTGCAAGCCGTTCGCAAATACTGAAGCACTGCGGACACAAACACGCGCTGGCGAGCCCCGAACACGCCGGGTGAAGGCGGTGCAAATCCGGGCCTTCACCACCGCGCCCGATTCATCAGGAAATCGGCCGACTCCTCCCCTAGGGTCGGAATGCCGGCACGCACACCCCCGTCGGCGTTCACCGGCCCGGGACCCGATGGGAGCGGCAATGCCGTCGTACCCCTTCCACACCACCCGCGAGGACGTCCGCATCCCCCTGCCCGACGGCACCGAGCTGTCCGCCCGGGTGTGGCGGCCGGTCAGCGACGAACCCGTCCCCGCCCTCCTGGAGTACTCCGCCGGACGGCTCACCGACTGGTCCGCCGCCGACGACGCCCGCCGCCACCCCTGGTACGCCGGCCACGGCTACGCCGCCGTCCGGGTCGACACCCGCGGTCACGGCAACTCCGGCGGCCTGCCCGTCACCCCCGGCGACGACCGGGAGCTCGCCGACGGCACCGCCGTGATCGCCTGGCTCGCCGCCCGCCCCTGGTGCAGCGGCCGGGTCGGGCTGCTCGGCGTCGGCGCGGCCGGCACCACGGCCCTGCAGCTCGCCGCGCGCTCCCCCGAGACCGTCCGCGCCGTCGTCGCCGCCTGCCCCGAGGGCGGCCACCGGCTCGGCGGCGCCGTCCTCGCCGCCGACCTCCACACCCGGCTCACCGCCCTGGTCGCCTCCGCCGCCCGGCCGCCGGACCCCCGCCACGTCGGCGACGCCTGGCGCCCGCAGTGGCTGGCCCGGCTCGAATCCCTGGAACCGCCGGCCGAACGCTGGCTCGCCGCCGGGGAGACGTCCGTCCCGGTCTCCGTCCCCACACTCGCGATCGCCGGGTGGGGCGACCCGTCCTGCTCGTTCGTCCTGCGCCTGCTCGCCACCTCACCCGAGGCCCGCGCCCTGGTCGGCCCCTGGCCGCACGGCCTGCCCGAGGACACCCTCCCCGAGACCCTCCGCTGGTGGGACCACTGGCTGCGCGACATCGACACCGGCGTCCGCAGGGAACCGGCCCTGCGCAACCTGCTCGGCACCCGGTGGGTCGGCGACGAGGTCTGGCCCTCCCCCGACGTCCGCGAGATCCACTACGGCCTCGACGGCCAGCTGCAGACCGCCGGCACCACCTCCGACGACCGCTACGTCCACGTCCGCTCGCCCCAGCACACCGGCCTCAACGCGGGCGCCTACGTCCCGCTCGGCCGGCCCGCCGACCGGGCGCCGGACCAGCGCGAGGAGGACGGGCGCTCGGTCTGCTTCGACTCCCGGCCGCAGCCCGAGCCCGTCGAGGTCCTCGGCATCCCGTCCGTCCGGCTGCGGCTGCGCGAGGACGGGCGGCCGGCCCTGATCGTCGCGCGGCTGTGCGCGGTCCGGCCGGACGGGACATCGGAACTGATCACCCGGGGCGTACTGGTGACGTCGGGCACGGCCGACGCCACCGTCGAACTGGCCGCCTGCGCGTTCTCCCTCCCGGCCGGGCACCGGCTGCGGCTCGCGCTCTCGTCCGCGTACTGGCCGTGGGTGTGGCCCGCCCCCGATGGCTCCGGGTACGCCGTCGACCCGTCGCACAGCACCCTCACCCTGCCCGTCCGCCACCTCGCCGCCGACGTGGGCGCGACAGCCGTCGTCCTGGAGTCCCCGGTGCTGCCCGACCCGCTCGCCGTCCACCTCACCGAGCCGCTCACCGCCCGCCCCGAACGCGTCACCGTCCACGACCTCGGCCGCCACGAGTGGCGCACCGAACTCTCCCCCGCCGCCGACGGCACCCGCACCCAGCCCGACGGCCTCGTCCGCGACGAGCACACCGTGACCGCCTACCGCGTCCTCACCGACGCCCCCCTCAGCGCCCAGGCCCGCACCGACCACACCACCCGCCTGGAACGCCCCGACCTCGGCTGGGACGTCACCCTCCAGACCCGCGCCCAACTCCGGTGCGACGCCACCCACTTCATCAGCATCGTCCAGCTCCGCGCCCTGGAGGCCGGCTCGGTCGTCTTCACGAGGGAATGGCAGCACCGCGTACCGCGGGACACCCCTCAAAGCTAGCCTTATATATTTGCATGAAATTCGCCTCTGTCTTTATATTTGGCCCCATGAAGACCCTCGGCCTGATCGGCGGCATGAGCTGGGAATCCACCGCCGAGTACTACCGCCTCCTCAACGAACTCGCCCGGGAGCGGCTCGGCGGACTGCACTCCGCCCGACTCGTGCTCTACTCGGTCGACTTCGCCACCGTCGAACGCCTCCAGACCGAAGGCCGCTGGACCGAGGCCGGCGAACTCCTCGCCGACGCCGCACGCTCCCTGGAGGCGGCCGGGGCCGACCTGCTGCTGATCTGCACCAACACCATGCACAAGGTCGCCGACCAGGTCGCCTCCGCCGTCACCATCCCCCTCCTCCACCTCGCCGACGCCACCGCGGCCGCCGTCCGCACCGCCGGCCTGCGCCGGGTCGGGCTGCTGGGCACGGCGTTCACGATGGAACAGGACTTCTACCGCGGCCGGCTCGCATCGAGCGGCGGCCTGGACGTCCTCGTCCCGGACCCGGAGGGCCGCGCACTCGTGCACCGGGTCATCTACGAGGAGCTGTGCGTCGGCGTCGTCCGCGAGGAGTCGCGCGCCGCGTACCGCCGGGTGATCGCCGAGCTGGTCGCCGCTGGCGCCGAGGGCATCATCCTCGGCTGCACCGAGATCGAACTCCTCGTCCACGCCGAGGACAGCCCCGTCCCCGTCTTCCCCACCGCCCGCCTCCACGCCGAGGCGGCCATCGCGGCGGCGCTCGCCTGAACCACTCGTCTGGCCGTCGACCGTGAGGCGCGCTCCGCGTTCACCGGCGCCGGTCGCCGCTGGGGAGTTCCACTTCGGGCTGCTCTGAACCCATGGGAGCGCCCGGCAGGCCGGGCCTGCCGGGGCTCTCTCCCCCCACCTCTGAGATTAGCCAAACTCCCCTTTCCTACACGGAAGTTGAGCGAAGCTTGAGCTTCGCGTCCGCAACCCAGCGCAGGACGCCGTGCGACTCCGTCTCGGTCGCCAGGCGCTCCGCCTCGGCCAGGGTCGCGACGGCATCGTCCTCCCGGCCCTCCTGGGCGGCTATGTACGCCAGGCCCACCAGGTTCGCCGCCACGCCCGCACGGAAGTTCAGCTTCCTCCGCAGCGCGGTGGACTCCTCCAAACATGCGCGGGCCTCCGCCAACCGGCCGGCCATGTGGGCCAGGATGCCGAGGTGGCGCAGGGCGTAGGACCGGATGAGGTCGTCATCGGCTTGCTCCGCCAGCTCCAGCGCCCGCTCGAAGTACGGGCGCGCGGCCTCGGCGTCCCCGCGCACCAACTGCTGGTACGTGCCGATCCAGAACTGGGCGTCGGCACGGCCCCTCGCGTCCCCCAGCGCCTCGTAGAGCTCGTCCGCCCGCGAGAAGAGCGTCAACTCCCCTTCCTCCACCACCCCTTCCGCGAGGAAGCGGGCATGGAGGTTCCGGCCGCGGGCCATCGCGAGGTCCGCCTCCACCGCGTCGAGGCAGCGGTCGGCGGCGGGGATGGCGTCGGCGTCGGCGCCGAATACGGCACGATCGTAGAGCCGCGCGGCTTGGTCCAAACGTTCGTCCGAGATCATGAATCGATCGTCCCAGACGAGGGCCGCTCCGGTACCTCGACGATGAGAAGCGTCCCGCGACTGCCCGGGCGCACCGCATGGACCGCACCGGCCGGCACCCGGTACAGCTCGCCCTCCGCAACGGTGAACTCAGCATCGCCCACCAGCAGTTCCAGCCGCCCCTCCACGACGACCAGCGCCTCCGCCGTCGCGTGGACCTCGGGCGGCAGCGGGCGGCCGTCCATCCGCTGGACCTTCACCACCGCCGTCCCGACCTCGGCGAGGAGCGCCGACTCCCAGGCCCCGGGCAGGGACGAAGCGGTGTGGACAAGGTTCACGGCATGCCTCCCGGCGGCACGCCCGGCCGTGGCGGCAGGCGTCCGCGTCGTTCGCGTTCGGTGGATGCCCCGGACGCTACGCGACCTGCGCGGACAATTGGTCGACCGTTCGGTAAAACCTGCGAGTAGGCTCCCGGCATGAAGGACGAGGTCGGCGCGCGGGCGCTCTACGAGGCACTGCTGGACTACGAGGGCGCGCACCGGTACGAGGAGATCGTCACCCCCTGGCTCGACCGGGCCCTGCACGCCGGCTACCGCGAGGAACTCGCCACCACGGCCCGGCACCAGCCCTGGTGGGAGGATCCGGACGGACGCGAACTCAACTGGGAGCTCTACGCGTTGAGTCGCGTGAGCGACTACCTCCTGCTGGACGACACCCGGACGTGGCAGGAGTACCTCGGCTTCTTCGCCTCGCTCGGCATGACCCCGATCGTCGACGACGGCGCCTTCGACCCCTTCCACCACGAGATCGCCGAGGTCGACCAGGCCGACGACCGGGACGCGCCCGTCGAGGTGCTCGGCCTGCGCTGGCCCGGACTGATGCTCGGCGAGCTGCTGTTCAGCCGCGCCGGCGCACGGGTCCGGGCCGGCGCCGCGCACGCGGAGCGCGGGGTCGCCGACGCCTGGCCGATCTACTGGACCTTCCGCCGGCGCCACCGCCCGACCGTCGACCTCTCGCAGGG
This sequence comes from Kitasatospora sp. NPDC059747, assembly GCF_042732955.1. Classification (NCBI taxonomy): domain Bacteria; kingdom Bacillati; phylum Actinomycetota; class Actinomycetes; order Kitasatosporales; family Streptomycetaceae; genus Kitasatospora; species Kitasatospora sp. NPDC059747. Next base: position 26,462 of record NZ_JBHWGV010000055.1, read on the forward strand.
CTGGGGCAGCAACTCCCAGTGGCGCACCGAGCTGCGCCTCGACTACCGGACGGCCGACGGCGACCACCTCAACGTCACCGAGTGCGTGCCGATCGACGGCCACCCGGACCTGCCCGCCGACCACCCGGAGAACCTCGACGAGGACGACCGCCTGCTCACCCCCGCCGAGCGCCGCGAACTGCTGCGCCACCGCACCTTCCTGCGCGCCCCGGCGGCCGCCGACGCCCTGGCGAGGTCCGAGCAGTGGAAGCGGGACTTCTTCCCGTTCGTGTGGCGGCTCCCGGCCGGCGAACACTGAGGTCCGGACCGAGTCCGGTCACCGACCTCGCGGACCACCGGAACGCCGTCGAGCCCAGGACGGCCGGCGGGGAACCTGAACACGACGCACCACCGGGCCGGAGCCCCGGAGCCCCGCAAGCGGTTACCGCACCGCCAGGTCCTGGTTCCCGACCACCTTGAGCAGCCGCAGCGCCTCGTGCGAGGGCGTGCCGGGCGCCGCCGTGTACAGGATGATCCACTGGTCGCGCTTCGGGTCGTGCAGCGCCTCGCAGTCGAGGTCGAGCGGGCCCACGACCGGGTGCAGGATCCGCTTGTGGTTCGAGCGGCTGGCGGAGACGTCCTGCCGCGCCCACAGCTCCCGGAACTCGGCGCTGGCCGACAGCAGGCGGTCGACCAGGCCGCGCACGCCCGCGTCGGTGGGGTAGCGGGCCGTCGCCGCCCGCAGGTCGGCGACCGCGCCGCGGCTGAACTGCTCGACGCCCGCCGGGTCGTGGCGGGAGCGGCTCTCCGGATCGGTGAAGAAGCGCCAGATCAGGTTGCGCTCGGCGGGCGGCAGGGCGGAGTAGTCGCCGAGCAGGGCGGCGGCCATGGCGTTCCAGGCGAGCAGGTCGCGGACCGCGCTGCACACCACCGCCGGGGTGTCGTCGAGCCGGTCGAGCAGGTGCAGGACGCCCGCCCTGACCTCCCGGTCGAGGCCCGGCGGCGGGCCGGGCTGCTCGCCGACGAGGTGGTGGAGGTGGGCGCGCTCGTCGTCGGACAGGCGCAGCGCCCGGCCGATCGCCCCGAGCATCTGGCGGGACGGCCGCGGACCGCGGCCCTGTTCGAGGCGGATGTAGTACTCCACCGACATGCCCGCGAGCTGGGCGACCTCCTGGCGGCGCAGGCCCGGGGTGCGGCGGCGCCCGCCGGCCGGCAGGCCGACGTCCGACGGCTGCACGCGCGCCCGCCAGCGGCGCAGGAAGGCGGCGAGCTCCGCCCGGTCGACGTGTTCCACGCCTCCAGTGTGGCCCGTCCGCTCGCCCGGCGACCATGGCACTGGCGATACCACCCTCGGCAGTGCCCTCCCGGCGCCGTCCGCGGCGGGCCAGGCTCGATGCCATGACCGAGCGCATCATCCTCATCACCGGCGCCAACAAGGGTGTCGGATTCGCCGCCGCCCGCGAACTGGGCCGGGCCGGCCACACCGTGCTGATCGGTGCCCGTGACCACGGGCGCGGCACCGCGGCCGCCGCCCGACTCACCGCCGAGGGGCTCGACGCCCACTTCGTGCGGCTCGACGTGACCGACGAGGCGTCGATCGGCGCCGCCGTCGAGCAGGTCGAGGCCGAGCACGGCCGGCTCGACACCCTCGTCAACAACGCCGGCATCACCCGGGACCGGCAGCACACGCCCGACCGGCTGCCCGTCGCCGCGATGCGGGAGGTGTACGAGACGAACGTGTTCGGCGTCGTCGCCGTCACCAACGCGCTGCTCCCGCTGCTGCGGAAGTCGTCCGCCGGCTGCGTGTGCAACGTCTCCAGCGGCCTCGCCAGCACGTCGTTCCTCGCCGACCCGGACTCCCCGGTGTGGGAGCACGCGACCCTGCTCGCGTACAACACGTCCAAGGCCGCGCTCAACGCCGTCACGCTCGTCTACGCCCGCGCCCTGCGGGAGGCCGGGGTGAAGTTCAGCTCCGTCGAACCCGGTTTCTGCGCGACGGACCTGAACGACCACACCGGCTCGCTCACCGCCGAGGAGGGCGGCCGACGGATCGCCGCGCAGGTGACGGCGGCGGCCGACGGCCCGACCGGCCGCTTCCTGAGCGAGTACGGCACCACCCTGCCCTGGTAGTCGCCTGACCCGAAAGACCCGCCCTAGGGTCGGATCAGCTCGGGCAGCTTCCGCATGTCGTCGAAGACGACCGTGTCCGGCCCGGCCAGGCGCTCCGCCGGGGTGAGACCGCCCGCGTAGCCGAGGGCGCGCATCCCGGCCGCCCGGGCGGCCTGGACGCCGGGCAGGCTGTCCTCGACGACGACGCACGCGGCCGGGTCGACGCCCATCGAGCGGGCGGCGTGCAGGAAGAGGGGGGGGGGGGGGGGGGGCCCCCCCCCCCCCGGGGGGGGGGGTGGGGCGCCCCGCGGACATGGGGGTCTTGGTCTGGGGGGGGCGGCGGGGGGGGCGGGGGGCGGGAGAGAGACCCGCGCT
>NZ_JBHWGV010000055.1:28934-58310 GCF_042732955.1 Kitasatospora sp. NPDC059747
GACCCCATCGTGCGCGTCGGGAGGGGGGCTAGACGGGACCAGGCGGGGCCCGCGCGGGCGGCGCCGCCGCCCGGCGACGCCCCCCCCCCACCTCGGTGGCGCTGTGGATCCGCCCGGCGAAGTGCTCGTACAGGCCGGTGCGGCCGAGGGTGTGGCGCATCTTGTCGTGCGAGCCGCTGGACGCGACGCAGGTCGGCAGGGTGAGCTCGGCGATCCCGGCGAGCGCCTCGCGGATCCCGGCCACCGGTTCCAACTCGGCCTCCACGGCCTCGGCGTGGAGCTCGACGAAACGCGCGCGCCAGCGGTCGGCGGTCGCCGTGCCGAGCCGCTCGGCGACCACCGCGTGGTTGGCGGCCTCGGAGCGGCCGATGAAGTGCTCGACCACGTCGGGCAGGGTCAGCGGCCAGCCCAGCTCCGCGCCGAGGCGCATCTGGACGCGGGCGGCGATGACCTCGCTGTCCACGAGGACACCGTCGCAGTCGAATATCACCAACTCAATCGGCTTGATCATCCGCTCAGCTTAGGCCGGAGCAGGATGCGGCGCCGGTCGAGGTCCAATTCCTCCAGGACGACGGCGATTTCGGAGCCCTCCTCGACCCAGGACGGGACGTCCTCGGCGGGCAGCAGGCCGCCCAGTTCCAGGCCGGCGTCGTTGCGCAGGTCGACGAGCGCCCCCGGCACGAGGAGCTTGCGGACCACTCCGGTGAACATCCGCCCGACCGGCTCGGTGTCGGCGAAGAGCTGCCACGGGTCCGGCAGGAGGCCCTTCACCGACAAGTTGACCTGCTCCCAGGAGAATTCGACGTTCAACACGAGCGCCTCGATCTCCCGGCCCACCGGCGCGACGTCCTCCACCGAGTCGAAGCGGCTCCAGGACATGTCGGGGACGCGCAGGAATCCGGCGTACCGCCCGACACCGTCGCCGAGGTTCACGTGCACACCGATGTCGTCCAGGCCCGTCGACACCACCCCGCGCACCCGGTCGCCGGCCCACAGCGTCCCGAGGTAGGTCCGCAGCCGCTCGGCGCGGGTCGGCTGGAGGCGCCACCGGGTGCGCAACACGCCATCCAGGTCCGGGAGTTCGGCGGACAGAAGCGGGTGGCGATCGGCCGCATCGACGGGGATCAGCGCAGCCCGGCCCTTGCGCACGGACGTGTGCCGCTCGGCGACACACGCCGGGAAGGAGTCGCCGAGCTGCGGTTCCTCGACGAGCAGCGCGACCGGCCCGCGCCGCTCGATCGCGGCCAGGACGGCGTCGGTGTCGGGCGAGAGGGCCGGCCAGACGGCGAGCCGGGCGCGGGGCGTCAGCTTCGCCCGCACGGTCGCGACCTCCTCGACGGAGGAGATCTCGTACCACCGGCGGCCGTTGCGGACGTACTGCTCCTCAAGCAGCACCGCGCCGCGGGCCTCGGCCAGCGCGCCGACCTCCGCCCAGAACGCGTCGTCGGCCGGGCGCGCGTCGGCCACATCGTCCAACTCCCGCACGTACGGCGACTGTTGGACCTCGTCGACGTCAAGTCCCAGCGCCCGAACCCGTTCCACGGCGGCACCCGGGAAGGCCCCGCCGACGTACAACTCGCCCTCGTCGTCGACGTGGACGAAGAACCCGTCGTCGCCGTCGAGGCGGCACCACACGCCGTGCCGCAGCACCATCGCGCGCACCAGCGCCAGTCCGGTGGCCAACGGCACCTCGGCGCCGTCGTGGTAGCCCCGCTGTCGATAGTCGAAGAGGCCGTGCAGCCCGTCACCGTTGATGCCCATGCGGCGCTGGGAGAACGAGAAGAACCCGGTCAGCGCCGGGTTGTCGAGCGTCAGCCGGGTCACCCCGGCGTCGAGCGCGAGGCCGGCGACGGCGGCCGTGCAGGCCTGCGCGTGGCTCTCGCGGGAGTGGTGGTCGTGGGGGCCTTTCAGGCGGAGGACGGGAGGCATGCCGCGCAGTCTAGCCAGCCGGGCCGGCCGGACCGCGCGGCAGGAGCCACCGCCGGTCAGCGGTCCGTCAGCTCGTCTGGATGGAGGTGTCGTCGATCACGAAGCTCGTCTGCAGCGAGGCGTCCTCGGTGCCGGTGAACTTCAGCGTGACGCTCTTGCCCGCGTACGCCGACAGGTCGAAGGTCCGCTGCTGGTAGCCGGCCGCCGCGTCCACGTTGCTGTACGTCTTCAGCGTGGTCCCGTTGACCGACACCGTCAGCTTGTCGTACGCCGTGGTGCCCGTCTCCGCGGTGTCGATGTGCAGCCAGAAGCTCAGCGTCGCCTTGCAGCCCGCCGGGATCGTCACCGTCTGCGACAGCGTGTCCGTGTGCGCCGAGCCGTAGCCGTCCAGCCACGCCTTCCAGCTGCCGCCGTGCGCCGCCTGCGACGCGCTGTTGTCGATCACACCGCTCGACGCCGTCCACGGCGCCGCCGTACCCGTCTCGAAGCCCGGGTTGCCCAGCAGCTGCGCCGGCGTGCAGGAGCCACCCGCGCCCAGGACCGACCAGTTGAAGCTCGTGGTCGCGGTCGCCCCGGTCGCGTCGGTGACCGTGACCGTCACGGGGAACTGCCCGATCGTGTTCACCGCGCCGGAGATCAGGCCGGTCGAGGAGTCGACCGACAGGCCGGTGGGCAGGCCCGTGGCGGAGTACGACAGCGGCGCGGTGCCGCCGGAGGCCTGGAGCTGGAGGCTCACCGAGCCGTTGACGGTGGTCGACTGGTCACCGGGGCTGCTCACCGACACGGAGCTGCCGCCGCCCGGCTTGGTGAGCAGGCAGCCGGCGACGTTCAGGTCGATGGCCCGGCCCGCGCCGAGGCAGGTGGTGAACCAGTAGGTCTCCTCGCCGTAGCTCTGACCCTTGGTGGCGGTGGTGCTGCCGTCGGCGGCGACCTCGCACGGGTTGTTGAGGGTGCACATCTGGCCGTCGTCGTTGCCGGTGTTGTTGATGCCGACGATCCGCCCGCTCGCGGAGTCGATGATGGGCGAGCCCGACGTGCCGTGGGTGGTGTTGCAGCCGGAGTTGTAGCGCAGCGAGTCGTGCCAGGTCCACTGGTCCTCGCGCAGGGTGGACACGAACCCGTTGACGGAGCAGTTCCAGACCTGCTTCCAGTACGACGAGGGTATGTACATCGCCGCGCCGTTGACCGGGTGGCCGTCGTTGACGGTCAGCGCGGTGACGCCGTAGCGGCTCTTGATCGCGCCGTAGGTGTCGGTGAGTTCGTAGAGCGTGACGTCGGTGCCGGTCATCGTCGCGTACAGGACCTTGTCGGCCTGGACGGTGCCGAGGCTGTTCCCGGCGCCGTCGAGCAGGGTGCCGCTGCGACTGGCGGGGACGTTCTGGATGACCTGGCCGGCGCTCGGCATGGTGGGCAGGCAGTGGCCGTTGGTGAGCATGAGCGCCCGGTCGCCGTCGACGGAGGCGGGGTAGCGGACCAGCGAGGCCGAGCAGTCGTCGAGCGCGATGGTCGCCGTGAGGTCGGCCGCCTGGACGGCCTGTGCGGGGGCTGCGGCGAGTGTCAGCCCGCCGGCGATGACCGCGCTCGCGCCGGCGACGGCGACAAGTCTCTTGAACATGGCTCTCCTTGTGGGGGATCGCGGGGTGCCCGACTGGTCGCCGAGGCCCGCGCCGCACGAAAGTGCCATGGCCACTTCAAGGGGTCAACAGTCCTGACCGAAAAAGGCCGGGGAACGCCGTCGAACGTCAAGGACGCTACGGTTGCGGGAAGTTGTTCTGGTCCACGTCCTCGGTCTTGGCGTTGCCGCCGACCACCGGCTTGAGGGTGACCGACCACGACGTGGCGGTGCGCCCGGTCTCGAAGGCCAGCGTGTCCTGGAACTTGGTGAACCGGCAGCTCCGGGTGAACGCCTTCGCGTCGTTGTCCCAGTCCACGCCGCCCGAGAAGTAGACCTCGTACGTCCCGTCCCGGACGCCCTCGATGCTCGCGTTCGAGCCCTTGGCCACGTACACCGAGTTGACCGCCTTGCCGTCCAGGGCGAGCGTGACGACGGCGTCCGACGAGCCGCCGTTGTCGACCTTGAACACGCCCTCGCCGTTCAGCCGCCCCTTGCGGACCAGCGTGCCGTTGTCCAGCGTGCGGTTCTGCGCCGCCGGGAGCTGCGGGACGGCGAAGGTGGTCGGGTAGCCGGCCGTCGCCATCTTCGCGAGGGAGGCGGTGACGGCCTTCAGGCTCGCCGCCTGGCCCACCTCCGCGAGGCCGGCGCCGAGCCCGCACACGGTCTTGTGCTTGATGTCGCCCTGGATCTTCGCCATCTCGGTGCCGAGCTGGGTGAGGGCGGAGGCGAGGTCGCTCTGCGTGATCCCGACCTCGGGCGGCTGGTCGGCCGTGCGCAGCGTGAGGCTCGCGGCCTTGGCGCTGGTGGCGATCCCGGCGAGGTCGGTGTCGAGGTCGGCGAGGGTCGTGGCCGAGGTCACCTTGCCGAGCGCGGTGGTGACCGGGTCGACGGCTCCGGTGAGCACGGGCCCGTACGCGGGCCGGGTGGGCGTCGGCCGGGGCGTGGCGGTCGGCGCCGGCGGCGCGGCGGAACCACCGGACGGCTTCGGATCCGCGGCCGACCGCCCTCCCCCGCTGGAACAGGCCGCCAGCAGCAGCACCGATCCGACGGCCAGACCGGCCTTGGTGATGGACCTCATGAACCCCGCCCCCACGTGTCGTCCCCCGCACGCGCCGCGCACACTACGTGCACGTATCCCGCGGGACATCGTCCCGGAGCGTGCACAGCAAGGTCAACAGGGCGCACAAGGAGCGTACGGGCGCGCACGAGGGGCGCGCGGGGAGCCTGCGGCGGTCAACTACCATCGGGCCCGTGCTCAGTCTCACCGGCCTCCCCCTCCAGATCGTCGCGTCCGTGATCGCGATCGCCGTCTTCGCCGCCACCATGTGGCTGTGGCCGAGATTCGGCGGACGGACCTGGAAGTCCTGGCTCGGCCGGATCGGCGCCTTCCTCGCGACCCAGGTCTCGGTGCTGATCGCCATGGGCCTGGTCGCCAACAGCTACTTCGGCTTCTACAGCTCGTGGACCGACCTGCTCGGCACCAGCGGCAAGAACGGCACCGTGGTCGACCACACGCCCAACGCCTCCGGCGTGGCCGTGACCGGCGAGCAGAAGTTCTACTCGGCCCAGGGCTCGGACCCCGAGCGCTCCGGCCTGATCCAGAAGGTCGACGTCAAAGGAGCGGGCAGCGGCCTGACCAGCGAGGCCTACGTCTACCTGCCGCCGCAGTACTTCCAGCCGGACTACGCCAAGCAGCGCTTCCCGATGGCCCTGGTACTCACCGGCTACCCGGGCACCCCGGAGAAGCTGATCTCGCTCATGCAGTACCCGGCGTCCACCCTCGACGCGATCACCCAGAAGAAGCTGCCGCCGACCATCCTCGTGATGACCAGGCCCACGCTCGTCGGCAACCGGGACACCGAGTGCGTCGACGTGCCGAACGGCCCCCAGGTGGAGACCTTCTTCACCACCGACCTGCCCAAGGCCCTCGCCACCACCTACCGGATCGGCACCGCCCCGGACAACCGGGCCGTGATCGGCAACTCCACCGGCGGCTACTGCGCGCTCAAGTTCGCCCTGCGCAAGCCCGACTCCTACCCCGCGGCGATCGCGCTCTCCGGCTACTACAGCGCGGCCCACGACGAGACCACCGGCGACCTGTTCGGCGGCAGCGACAAGCTGAAGCAGGAGAACGACCTCCTGTGGCGGCTGAAGAACCAGCCGCCCGCCCCGGTCTCGCTGCTGCTGACGACCGCCAACGACGAGAACAACTACGGCGAGACCCAGGCCATGGTCGGCGCCTTCAAGGCCCCGACCAAGATGTCCACGATCACCCTGGACACCGCCGGCCACAACTTCCACACCTGGACCCGCGAGATCCCCCCGGCCCTGGAGTGGCTCGGCAAGCACCTGGTCATGCCCCAGCCCGCCTGAGCGTGCGGCGAGCCGTCCCGTCGGGCCGCCAAGAACGGCCGAACCGGGCGTGAAACCCTAGATCACACCCGGCTCACAGTCCCGTCTCACGCTTCTCTCAGGCGCGCCACGCACGGTATGGCGCATGACCACGACCAGCTACACCCAGCCGGCCGGTGAACCGTGGCCCGAGGCCGCGGACTTCCCGCCGCCGGAGGTGCCCCAGCCGGCCCCCGCACCGGTCCCGGCACCGCTCTTCCCCGAGCAGTCCCTGCCGCCGGCCGGACCCAAGGGCCCGGCCTCCTGGTCGGGCCGACTGCGTACCCTCCCCGCCCGCGCCTGGCGCGGCCGTGCCGACGACCCCCGCTGGGTGCGCCCGGCCCTGCTCGGCCTGATGGCCGCCACCGCCGTCCTCTACCTGTGGGACCTCAGCGCCTCCGGCTGGGCCAACGCCTTCTACTCCGCGGCCGTCCAGGCGGGCAGCCAGAGCTGGAAGGCGTTCTTCTTCGGCTCCTCCGACGCCTCGAACTTCATCACGGTCGACAAGCCCCCGGCGTCGCTGTGGCCGATGGCCCTGTCCGCGCGGATCTTCGGCCTCTCGTCGTGGTCGCTCCTCGCCCCGCAGGCGCTCATGGGCGCCGCCACCGTCGGCGTGCTGTACGCGGCGGTGCGCCGCCGCTTCTCCCCGCTCGGCGGCCTGCTCGCCGGCGCCGCGTTCGCCCTCACCCCGGTGGCGGCGCTGATGTTCCGCTTCAACAACCCGGACGCGCTGCTCGTCCTGCTGCTCACCGTCGGCGCGTACGGGCTGATCCGCGCGATCGAGACGGCGAGCACCCGGTGGCTGCTGTTCACCGGCGCCGTGTTCGGCTTCGCGTTCCTCACCAAGACCCTGGCGGCGTTCCTGATCCTGCCCGCCTTCGCGGTGATCTACCTCGTCGTGGCGCCCACCGGCCTGTGGCGGCGGGTGCGCCAGACGCTGCTCGCGGGCGTCGCGCTGGCCGTCGCCGGCGGCTGGTGGGTCGCGGTCGTCGAACTGCTGCCCGCCTCCGCCCGCCCGTACGTCGGCGGCTCGCAGGACAACAGCTTCCTGTCGCTCACCTTCGGCTACAACGGCCTCGGCCGGGTCGACGGCAACGAGCGCGGCAGCGTGGGCGGCGGCGGCCGCCTCCCGGCCGGGCTCGACCTGCCGGCCGGCGCCGCGCAGGGGATGAAGAACCGCGGCTGGGGCCAGACCGGCATCACCCGCCTGTTCGGCAGCGACATCGGCGGCCAGATCGCCTGGCTCCTGCCGGCCGCGCTGATCCTGCTGCTGGTCGCGCTCTGGGCGACCCGCCGCTACGCCCGCACCGACACCGCCCGCGCGGCGTTCCTGGTCTGGGGCGGGTGGCTGGTCTCCACCGCGCTGATCTTCAGCTTCATGTCCGGGATCTTCCACCAGTACTACACCGTGGCGCTCGCCCCGGCCGTCGCCGCACTGGTCGGCATGGGCGTGGACGGACTGTGGCGGGCGCGCCACCGCCTGCCGTACGCGCTGGTCCTCGCGGGCACCCTCGCGACGACGGCGGTGTGGGCGTTCGTCCTGCTCGGCCGCAGCTCGGGCTTCCTGCCGTGGCTGCGCTGGGCGGTCCTGGCCGCCGGGCTCGCGGCGGCGGCCGCGCTGGTGGCCGGGCAGTTCGCGGGGCGGACCTCCGGGCGGACCGGGGCGCGGATCGCCTCGGTGGCCGGCCTCGTGGGCCTCGCGGCGGCGCTCGGCGGCCCGGCGGCGTACGCGGTGGACACCGTCGGCACGGCGCACAACGGCTCGATCATCACGGCCGGGCCGTCCGTCAAGGGCGCGTTCGGGCCGGGCTCGTTCGGCAAGGGCGGCCGGGGCGGCAAGGGCGCCACGGGCAACGGCCGGGGCTTCGGCGGCCAGTTCCCCGGCGGGCAGGGCTTCCCCGGCGGGCAGGGCGGTCAGGGCGGTCAGGGCGGCTTCCCCGGCGGCCGGGCCCCGCACGGCCAGAACGGCGGCGGCTTCCCGGGCGGCTTCGGCGGCGGCCAGGGCGGCTTCCCCGGTGCCGGCAACGGCTCCGGCAACAGCTCCGGCAACGGCAGCGCCGACGGCGGTCGCCACGAGCGCGGCAACGGCACCGGCACCGGCACCGGCACCCCGGGCATGCCCGGCGCGGCGGACCCCGAGGGCGCGGGCGGCTTCGGCGGCCCCGGCGGCACGGGCGGCGGCATGGGCGGCATGGGCGGCCTGCTCGGCGGCACCAAGGTCGGCGACGAGGCCGCGGCCCTCCTCAAGCAGGACGCCGACCACTACACCTGGGCCGCCGCGACCACCGGCTCCCAGAACGCCGCGAGCTACCAGCTCGCCACCGGCAAGCCGGTGATGGCCCTCGGCGGCTTCAACGGCACCGACCCGTCGCTGAGCCTGGCCGACTTCCAGAAGTACGTCCAGGAGGGCAGGATCCACTGGTTCATCGGCGGCGGCTCGCACCGCGGCTTCGGCGGCGGCGGTGCCGGCGACGACAGCGGGCAGCAGAACGAGAGCGCCCAGATCGAGGCGTGGGTGACCGGCCACTTCACCGCGAAGACGGTCGGCGGCGCCACGTTCTACGACCTCACGGCGGCCCCGTCCTCCTGAGCCGGACGAACCCCGAGGGGCGCACCGCGAACCACGCGGTGCGCCCCTCGGCGCGTCGACGGCCGGCCGTCAGTCCGTCGCGCAGTGCGTGCCCGCCTCCGGCAGCCGCCCGTCCACCAGGTACGAGGTGACCGCGCCGCGCACGCAGCCGCTCTTGTCGTACGCGGTGTGCCCGTCGCCCTCGCGCGTCAGCAGCACGCCGTGCTCGAAGCCCGCCGCCATCCGCTGCGCCCACGGGTAGGGCGTGACCGGGTCGCCGGTGGAGCCGACGACGAGGACCGGGGCGCTGCCCGGCGCCCGCACCGTGTGCGGCTGCTCGGTCGAACGGTAGGGCCAGGGACGGCAGTCGGGGTCGAGCAGGGTGGCCCGGGTGTCGTGCGAGCCGGTCAGCGGGGCCCGGGCGGAGAGGTCGGCGAGCGCCTCGCGCAGGTCCGCGTCGGTGGGCGCCAGCGGGGCGTCGGCGCAGTGGATCGCGGCGTACGCGTCGGCGGGCGTCTCGAAGTGGCCGTCCTCGTCGCGGCCGGTGTTGGCGTCGGCGAGCTTGAGCAGTTCGTCGCCGTCGGCGCGGGTGATCGCGGGTTCGATGGCCGCGCGCAGCCGCTCCCACGAACGGTGCCCGTCGTAGAGGACGTTGAGGACGCCGTTCCAGCCGAGGGTCGCGGTGACCGGCCGCCCGCCGGAGGTGCTCAGCGGGTGCTTCTTGAGGCCGTCGAGGAACGTGGCGAGCCGCTTGGGGGCGGTGTCCGGGTCGGTGCCGAGCGGGCAGAAGTCCTCGGCCGAGGCGCAGTCGGCGGCGAACGCGGTGAACTCGGTCTCGGTGGCGGCGGCCTGCTCGCCGTTCATGTGCAGGAGGTCGGTGCTGCGCTCGACGGCGCCGTCGAGGACGAGCCGGCCGGTGCGCTCGGGGAACTCCTCGGCGTACAGGGCGCCGAGGTAGGTGCCGTAGGAGAGGCCGAGGAAGTCGAGCTTGCGGTCGCCGAGGGCGCTGCGCAGCACGTCCATGTCGCGGGCGCTGTTGCGGGTGCCGACGAACGGGAGCACCTTGGCGTACTTGGCCCCGCAGGCGTCGGCGAGCACCTGGCCGTGGTCGTAGGACGGGTCGTCGGTGCTGGTCCACTCGTCGCGGGTGCGGTCGTCGAGGCAGGTGACGGGGATCGTGCGCCCGGCGCCGCGCGGGTCGAAGCCGACCAGGTCGAAGTGGTCGTGCAGCGGGGTGTCGAAGCTCCGCCAGCCCCACTGGACCTGGGAGACGCCGGAGTTGCCGGGGCCGCCGGGGTTGAGCACGAGCGAACCGAGGCGGTGGGCCGGGTCGGCGGCGGGCACGCGGGCGAGGGCGACGTCGATGGTCTCGCCCCCGGGGTCGGCGTAGTCGAGCGGCACCTTGAGGACGGCGCACTGCACGACCGTCTCCTCGGGGTCGCCGTTGCCGTCGTCGCTGCAGGGCGCCCACGCGATCCGCTGGTCGTAGAGGGCGCGCAGGGCCGGGGAGGCGGTGTCGGAGACCCGTTCGGCGATCGGCGCGCGGGGGGCGGTGCCCGCTGCGCCGCCCGGGGCGACGGAGCCGGTGCAGCCCGCGGGCAGCGCGACGGCGAGGGCGGCGGCGAGGGCCGGCAGGGCGCGCCGCGGGTACCGGGGGATCATCGAGTCCACCGCCCACGAATACCACCTGGCCGGTGCTCCGGTCACGCCGGGGACCTGCGGGGACGGCGGGATCGGGCGTTCACCGGGCGGAGCACTGTTCGAGCATGGTCTTCTTGTCGGCTTCGGTGACCGGGAGTTGGTACTTGAGCGACACCTGGGCGAAGCGCACCGCGTACGCGCAGCGGATCTCGGTGTCGGCCGGAAGCCACGCGGCCGGGCCGGAGTCGCCCTTGGAGGCGTTCTGGGAGCCGTCGGCGGGGATCAGGTTGAGCGGGTCGTTGGCGATCCGGACGCGCTTGGCCTTGTCCCACGTGGCGGCGCCCATCTGCCAGTCGTAGGAGAGCGGCATCACGTGGTCGATCTGGATCTTCGTGGCCTGCTGCTTGGTCCACCGGACGGTCGTGCCGGTGTACGGGTCGAGGATGGTCATCGCGGTGACGACGCAGTCCGAGCCGTCCTTGCGCTCGACGGCGGTGCCGTCGCGGGCGAGCAGGTCGTTGCGGGTGTCGCAGTTGTTGCGCCCGAGCGGGACGCCCTCGACGTTGTCGGTCCAGGCGGGCCCGAACTCGCTCCGGTCGTAGCCGTCCCGCGGGCCGGGGGCGGCGGTGGCGACCTTCGCGATGAGGTCGCGGCCGGCCTTGCGGTCCTGCGGCGAACTCAGCGGCGCGAGACCGGGCTTGGTGCCGTCGGGGTTCTCCAGCGGACTGGTGCCCGCGCCCCCGGCCCGGACGTGCGGAGTGCCGTCGCGCCCGCCGACGAGCCACCCGGCCAGCGCGAGCACGCATATGAGGAACACGGTGGCGGCGGACAGCGCGGTGCGGCGGGCGGGCACGGAGGACTCCCGGGGTGAGGGGCGGTCTGACGGCGCACCAGCAGATCAGCCGCCCCAAGAGCGGGTCAAGGCGACGCCACGCGAACCCCAAGGAGCATGTCGAAGATCACAATTGCCGAAAGGCGCGCCCTATCCGCCGATCGCGGACATCGGGCGCTCCGGCCGGACGAAGCCCTCGGAGTTGATGGCGTGTCCGGGGCCCTTGCGGCCGATGGTGGCGCGCCAGGCCGCCTCCACCGCGTCGTCGTCGGCGCCGCCGCGCAGGAGGGCGCGCAGGTCGGACTCCTCGGTCGCGAACAGGCAGTTGCGCAGCTGCCCGTCCGCGGTGAGGCGGACCCGGTCGCAGCCGCCGCAGAACGGGCGGGTGACGGAGGCGATCACGCCGATCACGGTGTCGGTGCCGGCGATGCGCCACTCCTCGGCGGGGGCGTTGCCGTGCCGGCCGACCGGGACGAGGTCCCAGCGGGCGCCGAGGACGGCGAGGATCTCGTCGGCGGTGACCATCGTCGAACGGTCCCAGGCGCCCTGCGCGTCCAGCGGCATCGACTCGATGAACCGCATCCGGTAGCCGTGCTCGGCCGCGAACTCGGCGAGCGGCACGATCTCGTCGTCGTTGACGCCGCGCACCGGCACGGCGTTGACCTTCACCGGCGCGAGGCCCGCGGCCTGCGCCGCGGCCAGGCCGGCGAACACGTCGGCGATCCGGTCCCGGCGGGTGATCGCCGCGTAGCGCTCGGGCCGCAGGGTGTCCAGGCTGACGTTCACCCGGTGCAGCCCGGCCTCGCGCAGCGCGGCGGCGGTGCGGGCGAGCCCGATGCCGTTGGTCGTCAGCGACACCTCGGGGCCGAGCGCGGTGATCCGCCCGACCAGGTCCGGCAGGCCGCGGCGCAGCAGCGGCTCGCCGCCGGTGAGCCGGACCGACGTGATCCCGAGCCGCCGGACGGCGATCCGCACCAGCCGCAGCACCTCGTCGTCGCCGAGCACCTCGGCCTTGGGCAGCCAGTCGAGACCCTCGGCCGGCATGCAGTACGTGCAGCGCAGGTTGCAGCGGTCGGTGAGCGAGACCCGCAGGTCGGTGTGGACCCGGCCGAAGCGGTCCAGCAGCGGGCGCGGTGCGGTGTTCATCTGCCAAGTACAGGGGCCGCGGGGGCGCACCGCCAGCGGCCGAACCGCCGGGGACCGGCCACGACCTGCGGCTTCGCCTTGTGGATTCGTACAACTGTGGGTTCCCACGATGCGCGGCGGCGCCCCGGGCGGGCAGGCTGGGCCCATGCAGACCACTCCCGGGCCCTCCGCGCCGGTCGCCGCGCTCGTGCTCGCCGCCGGCGGCGGGCGCCGGCTCGGCGGGCGGCCCAAGGCGCTGATCCGCTACGACGGCCGGCCGCTGGTCGAACATGCGGTGGCCGTCGTACGGGCCGGCGGCTGCACGGACGTGACGGTGGTGCTGGGCGCCGAGCGCGAGAAGGTCCGCGCCACCGCCCACCTGCCGGGCTGCCGTCTGGTCGCCAACCCGGACTGGGCGGGCGGCATGGGCTCCTCGCTGCGGGCCGGCCTGGCCGCGCTCGCCCCGGGCGCGTCCGCGGTGCTGGTGATGCTCGTCGACACCCCGGGCGTCACCCCGGCCGCGGTGGCCCGCCTGCTGGCCGCGCACCGGGCGGGCGCCGACCTCGCCGCGGCGGCCTACGGCGGACGGCGCGGGCACCCGGTGCTGATCGGCGCCCGGCACTTCGCGGAGGCCGCCCGGGGCGCGACGGGCGACGCGGGAGCCCGCGCGCTCCTGACGGCGCACGCGGACGCGATCACGCTCGTCGAGTGCGCCGACATCGCCGTCCCGGACGACCTCGACACCCCGGCCGACCTGGCCCGCTGGTCCGCCGGGTGACCATCCGCCCGGCGCACACCACCGGCCCGCGCCGCCCCACCGCACGCTCCGCACACCGACCGGCCGCACACCCCTGATCTCTCCCTGAGGATTGCCCCATTCCGCGTCCATCGGCCCCGGTTTCAGGGAGCATGGGAGGCGTCCTCCCACCCGACTCGAACGGACGGAGCCCGAGATGGCCGGACTGCCCGACGACTTCACCGGACACGACCCCGCTCGCCACGGGCCGGGGGCGGGCGGTGGCGGCCGGGCGATCCGCTGCCCGGCCTGCCGCCGCGAACACCTCTACGAACCGCCCTCGCTGCCCTGTCCCTGCGGCGCCTCCCTGAAGGTGCCGCTGCTGCGCGGCGGTGTGCCCGTGCAGGTGCGCTTCCGCTCCTGGGAGGACTCCTGGCTGAGCATGCGCTGTCCGCACTGCGGGCGCTCCGACCAGTGGCCGCAGCCCGAGTTCACCTGCAACTGCGGCGCCACCGTCCGCCTGCCGGTGGACCGCACCACCCGCCTGGGCGGCGGCACCGCCGCCCCGCTCGGCGGCACCGGGCCGCAGCCCGCCCGCCCGTACCCGGCGCACCCGATGAACGCCCCGGTGCCCGCCCCGCCCGGCGGCAGCGGCGGCCAGGCCAAGCCCTTCCGCCACCGCGCGCCCTTCCGCCCGCACCCGGTGCGCACCTCCCAGGACGCCGTGTTCACCGCCGCCCGCTACCTGGAGTGGCTCGGCTTCGACGACCTGGAGCTGACGGAGGCCCAGGAGCGCGACGGCGTCACCCTGCTGGGCAGCCGGATGGTCGCCCAGGTCGACACCTGGACCGAGCCCGCCGACGTCAAGTCGGTGGAGTGCCTGTGGCTGCAGACCCTGCACGCCGAGGAGATGGCCGCCGCGATGTTCACCCTCGCGGGCTACTCCCACCAGGCCACCGTCCGCGGCGAACAACTGCTGGTCGCCCTGTTCAGCCTGGACCTCGCCGGCGTCCCGCAGCCCGCCAACGGCGCCGCCGAGGCACTGATGGAGACCGGCTGGACCTCCTGACCCCGCCCGCCCCACTGGATCGATTCCTCCGCGGACGCAACAACCTGCGCTCGTGATCTGGTGCACAAGCTCACCCGCGTGTTGAATTGCCGCCACAGCGCGGACCCCGTCCTGTCGCCGAACTCCCCTCGCCCGCAAGGTGAGCAGGAGCCCGGCGCCAGGACCTGCGGGGTGCCGTGCCGATGCTGGATGGCGCACACAAGGAGGTGGCGTTGTCGGAGCACGGATGGGGCCCGAGCGGCCCGGACGGGCGGGGGCGGGCGGCACCGGAGGAGCCGGGGGACGCCGTGTGGCGGCTACGGTCCCGGGGGTGCTGGCAGGAGGCCGCCGACGTGCTGCGACCGGCCGCCGAACACGATCCGGCGGTCGCCCTCGGGCGCGCCGAACTCCTCATCGAGCGCTGCCTGTTCACCGCGGCGCACTGGACGCAGGCGGAACAGGCGCTGCGCCTGGCCGAGGCCGGCGTCACCACCACCGAGCAGCGCGCGGCCGCCGCCTGCGCCCGCGGCTTCCTGGCGTACCTCGCCAGCGTGCTCGGCCCCCGCGACCGGCTCGACGAGGCGCAGGCCGCGTTCGGCCGCACCTCGGCACTGCTCCCGCCGGACGCCCCCGGGCGCCCGCTGCTGGACTTCCGCCGCGGCCTGGTCGCGGAGAACCTCCTGCGGGACCGCGGTGCCGCCTGGATCGCCTACCGCAGGGCGCACGACGGCGCCGGCGAGCGCGGCGACGAGCTGCTGCGCTCCTACACCTGGCGCCACCTCGCCGCACTGGCGCTCGCGCGCGGGGACCACGGCCACGCCCGCGAGGGCTTCGACGCCTCGCTGCGCCTGCGCGAGCAACTCGGCTTCACCGTGGGCGTCGCACCGGCGCTCGCGGCGCTCGCCGAGGTGTCCGAACCGGCCGAGGCGGCGCGGCTGCGCGCCGAGGCCACCCGGCTCGTCCACGCCCTGGGAGGCGTACCCGTGTGGCTCGCGCGCCAGCTGGGCGCGGGCCGCGCTCCGGCGCCTCCCCCGGACGGACGCATCGGACGGGAGACCAGGGGCAGCATCAGCTAAGGTGAGCCTAACCTGGCCGGGGAGAGCAGCGCCCCGGCCGGGTTCGCCTTGCCGCTCCCGGGCACCGCCATGCCCCGGCCCGGCGCGGGCGCGCGCCGGGGCTCCGCCCAGCGGTCCGGCGGGCCCCGCCGTGCCACCCGCCGGCGGGCCCGGACGACCCGATGGGGCCCGCCCATGACCGCGACCAGCGCCACCGCGAGCAGCACCCGGCCCGGCCCCGCGCCGCGCGCCCCGCACACCACCACGGTCGGCCCCCACCCCGACGCCTCCGATCCCGCCGACCCCTGCGCCACCGCATACCGCCGGCTCGCCGTCCTCTCCCCCGTCCTGCGCGTGCACTGCGCCCCGCCCCGGCGCGGCCACGGCTGGATCCCCGCCGCCGACCTCGCCGACCGCCCCGGGGCCGTCCGCGACCTGATCGCCCACGACGCCCGCCAGGGCCTCGCCCGCTACGGGCAGCCGCTGCGCCCGGACGTCGCCGCCGGCTTCGCCCTGCACCGCTTCGCCTGGCCCGCCTCCCTGCTGTTCACCGCGCCGTGGTTCCTGGAGCGGCGCGTCCCGCTGCTCACCCCCGCCGACGTCTCGCTGCGCCGCCGCACCGGCGAGGTGACGGTCCGCCCGGGCGCCTTCGCCTGCCTGCCCGAGGACCCGGCCGCCGGCCTGCCGCAGGCCCGGCCGGTGCCGGGCGGGGCCGCGCTGGCCGCCGAACTCCGGCGGGCGGTGGGCGGGTTCCTCGCGCCGGTGCTGGCCGCGTTCCGCCCCGAGGTGCGGCGCGGGCCGCGCGTGCTGTGGGCGATGGCCACCGACGCGGCGGTCGAGGGGCTCTGGCACGTCGCCGGACTGCTCGGCGAGGAGGAGCGGGCGCGGACCGAGCTGACCGCCCTGCTGGACCCGGCCGCCCCGGCGTGCGCGCCCGGCGCGGCCACCACCTCCACCCCGGGCCCGTCCCCCTTCACCCCGGGCGCCGGTTTCGGCCCGCGGGGCGGCGGCCCCGGCGGTCCTTCGGGTACCGACCGGGCGCGCGCCAGCTGCTGTCTCGTCTACACCGCCGAGCCCGCGGCGATGTGCGGCGGCTGCCCGCGCGTCACGCGGAATTGACGAAAGGACGTGCGAGCGGGAATCCGGAAAGCCCGGAATTCCGGCAATCGTCCGCCGCACATTGATACGAAAATGCGATTGAGTTGGGGTCAGAAATCCCTCTACTCAGCGCATTGACGGCGAATCGGCCATTCCTTCGGCACGCATCCGTCATGATGGTCCCCGCCATCACGACGCAGGAACGCGACGCAGGAAAGCGAGGCTGGTCCCGGCGATGAAATTGTCCGACATACCGCTCGGCTGGGCCGTCACCGGAGGCGTAGGGCTGCTGGTCAGCGCACTCCTCCTGGCCCTGGCCCGGAGCCGGGGATCCGCCGCCGCGGGCGCGGACACCTGGGAGCGAACCGAGGAACGGCGCCGCCGCAAGGAATCCCTGTACGGGGGTGCCTCCTACACGCTGCTGTTCTGCTGCGCCGCCGTCGCCGCCGCGCTCTCCTTCCACGGCCTGGTCGGCTTCGGGGTGCAGAACCTGAACCTCTCCGGCGGCTGGGAGTACCTGGTGCCGTTCGGGCTCGACGGCGCGGCGATGTTCTGCTCGGTGCTCGCCGTCCGCGAGGCCAGCCACGGCGACGCCGCCCTCGGCTCGCGCCTGCTGGTGTGGCTGTTCGCCGGCGCCTCCGCCTGGTTCAACTGGGTGCACGCCCCGCGCGGCTTCGGCCACGCCGGCGCCCCGCAGTTCTTCTCCGGGATGTCGCTCTCGGCGGCCATCCTGTTCGACCGGGCGCTCAAGCAGACCCGCCGGGCCGCCCTGCGCGAGCAGGGGCTCGTCCCGCGGCCGCTGCCGCAGATCCGCATCGTGCGCTGGCTGCGCGCGCCGCGCGAGACGTACGCGGCCTGGTCGCTGATGCTCCTGGAGGGCGTGCGCAGCCTCGACGAGGCGGTGGACGAGGTCCGCGAGGAGAAGCGGGAGCGGGTGGCGGAGAAGGAGCGCCGCAAGCTCGCCGGGCGCCGGGAGCGCGCCGAGATCCGGGCGATCAGCCGCAGCAACGGCGCCTGGCGCGGCGGACGCGGCGGCGCCCGGCAGTTGGAGTCCGCCGGCTCGGAGCCCGCCATAGCCGGCGGGCCCGGGGCGGAGCGCTCCGCCGGCCCCCGCGGGGTCGAGGCCGCGGCCGGGGGCACCGTGGTGCCGCCCGGCCTCCCGGCCCGCCCCGAGCTGCGCACCATCGACCTCACCGCCGACGAGGACACCGTGACGCTGCCCCGGCTGGACTCGCTGGAGCAGAAGCTCAAGGACCTGGAGCAGCAGTTCGGCTAGTGCCGCGGCACGGGCGCGCTCCTACGCGGCAGCGGCTCCTACGCGGCCGCGGCGCCGCCGCTGAGTTCGAACCACATGCGCTTGCCGGAGCCGCGCGGCTCGACGCCCCAGGCGTCCGCGAGCGCCTCCACGAGCATCAGGCCGCGTCCGGAGGAGGCCTGTTCGCCCGGTGTCCGGCGGGTCGGCCACAGGTCCGACTCGTCCTCCACCTCGACCCGCAGCCGGGCCCGGCCGCCGTCGGAGGCCGCCTCCCGGTAGAGGCGGGCGGTGAACATGGCGTCCCGGTCGGTGTGCCGGATGGCGTTGGTGACCAGCTCGGAGGAGAGCAGTTCGGCGGTGTCGATGAACTCGGCGACGCCCCAGCGGCGCAGCGCGTCGCGCAGTTCCGCCCGCACCTCGGCGATGCGGGCGAGGTCGGCCTGGCCGATCCGGCGGCGCAGCTGCTGGGCGGCCAGGCCGCCGGCCGGCCCGTCCCAGCGCAGGAGGAGCAGCGCTATGTCGTCCTCGCGCTCGCTGGAGTCGGCGGCCTGGGAGGCGATCCGGTCGGCCAGGTCCTCCAGCGGGTCGCGGGCGGCCTCCTCGGCGGGCGGGAGCGGCTCGGCGAGCGCCCTGGTGAGCCGGGCGACGCCCTCGTCCAGGTCCATGCCGCGGGACTCCACCAGGCCGTCGGTGCACAGCAGCACTGTCTCGCCCGGGTCGAGGCTGAAGCGGGTGACCCGGTACTCCTGGTCGGGGTCGATGCCCAGCGGCAGGCCGCCGGCCACCGGCACGGTGGCCGCGGTGCCGTCCGAGCGGCGCACCACCGGGTCGAGGTGGCCGGCCCGCACCGCGTAGACGACGCCGTAGTCCACGTTGACCTCGGCGTAGGTGCAGGTCGCGAAGTGGTCGGTGTCCAGGTCGGCGAGGAAGCGGGAGGCGCGGGCCATCACGGCGGCCGGCGGGTGCCCCTCGGCCGCGTAGGCGCGCAGCGCGATCCGCAGCTGGCCCATGATCCCGGCGGCGTGCACGTCGTGGCCCTGGACATCGCCGATCACCAGGCCCACGTGCCCGCCGGGCAGCGGCACCACGTCGTACCAGTCGCCGCCGATCTGCAGCCCGGAGCCGGCCGCCAGGTAGCGCACGGCCGTGGTGACGCCCGGTACGGACGGCACGGTGCGCGGCAGCATCACCCGCTGGAGGCCGGCCGCCAGCTCGTGCTCGGCGTCGTGCAGCCGGGCCCGCGCCAGCGACTGGGCGACCAGGCCGCCCAGCGTCGTCAGCAGGGTCCGCTCGTCGGCGTCCAGCTCGCGCTCGTCGTCGAAGCTGACCACGCACACGCCGATCGCCCGGCCGCTGGCCACCAGCGGCAGGTAGGCCCAGGAGCCGCGGCCGTTGCGGCTGGTCGGCTCCCACACGTCGGGGTAGCAGTCGCGGTACTCGTCGCGGGAGGAGACGAACACCGGCGCGCGGTGGCGCAGCGCCTCGGCGGCGGGGTGGCCGGCCGGCAGCAGCGTGCGGTCCCAGATGGCGAGCGCGCCGGGCCGGTAGCCGGAGGCGCCGAGGATCCGGGCCCGCCCGGCCTCGAAGGCGGCCAGCACCAGGCCGTCGGGCGGCAGCCCGGGCAGCGGCAGCTCGGTGAAGACCCGGGCGACGTCCCGGACGGTGACCGCCTCGGACAGCGCGCGGGCGGCCTCCTTGATGAAGCGGGAGCGCTCCTCGCGCAGCAGCGCGAGCCGGTCGGCGCGGTCGCGCTTGTGCAGTTCGACGGTGGCGTCCCAGACGAAGCCGACCATCCGGGAGGCGCGCCCGAAGGCGTCTGCGAGCACCCGGCCGCGGAAGCGCACGGCGCGCATGGTGCCGTTCGGCCCGACCGTGCGGTAGTAGGCGCCGCACTGGCCGAGCTCGGCGACCGCGCGCTCGACCCGGCGGCGCACCACGGGCGCGTCCTCGGGGTGCAGCAGGGCGAGGAAGGAGGCGGCGGTGCGGTCGAACGCACCCTGGCCGACCTCGTCCAGGCCGATGATCGCGCAGGCCCGCGGGTCGCCCTCCAGCACGTCGCGGCGGATGTCCCAGTCGAAGGAGCCGATGCCGTTGGCGGCCATCGCGGGCTCCAGCCAGTCCGGCATGGCGTCGCCGGCGGCCGACGGCAGCCCGCCGGGGAGCATCGGCGCCAGGCGGCCGACGGCCCCGGGGGCGGTGCGCAGCGGGCGCCGGCGCACGGCCTGGGCGGGCGGCTTCGCCCGGCCGGTGCCCGTGGTCGTGGGACCGGGTGAGCCGACCGGCGGGTCGGCCGTGGACGCGCCGGGAGGAAGCGCCGGCCCCGGCGACTCGGGCTCAGTGGGCATGCTGCTCCTGCCGCTGCCGTGACGGACCCGCCGACCGTCCGGCCGGACCGCGTGGCGATGTGGTGGGTGGTGCTGGATCGGACGGTGCCGGCCTGCGGCGGTCAGTCGAGGTACCGTCTCCCCGCTGCTCTCCGCACGTGGTCACACATTCCCACCATCCTGGCCAATGTTCGGCCCAGCGGCAATGGCAACGGGCCGGAAATCTTCTGTTCCGCCTTCTGTTCAGGGCGTCCTTCGACGACGAATGAACCGCATCCGAACTATTCTGCGGGCGGGTCGCGCGCTCCGGCGATTTCCGCGGCGCACCGGCGCGGCACCGGCCGCGGCACCGGCTTCGGATCCGGCCGTAGGCCCGGCCGCGGGTCCGGTCAGGGCGTCGCGAGCTCGAACCAGGTGACCTTGCCGTCGCCGCGCAGCTGGACGCCCCACGCGTCCGCGAGCGCCTCGACCAGCATGAGCCCGCGGCCCGAGGTCGCGTACTCGGCGTCCGGGTCGCGCCGGCGGCCGGGCAGCCGGGTCGCGCCGTCCTGCACCTCGATCCGCAGCCGGTGGTCGGTGCCGAGCACCGCGTCGAACACCGCGCCCTTGCCGGTGTGCAGCAGCGCGTTGGTCACCAGCTCGGAGGAGAGGAGCTCAGCGGTGTCGGAGAGCTCCGGCACCCCCCAGTGGCTCAGTGCGGTGCGCAGCCGGTGCCGGACCGAGCCGACGGCGACCAGGTCGGCCGGGTCGAGCGTCAGATGGAGCCGGCGGTGCAGCGCGCAGCCGGGGGCGGTGGCACCCGGCAGGGCGGTCCCCGTCGTGCCGCCCGGAGCCTGGACCGGCCCGGACCGGTAGGCGTCGCCCGAACTCGTCCGCTGCCGCGGGAATCGCGACTGACCGTCCATCACCACTTGCCCCCGCCCTCGCATCCGGGCCCCCGGGCAGGATCCCCCGCCCGCCGGGTGGCCCTCCTCGTTCCGACCACCATCCTCATGCCCAGCTGACGGCGTTTGCAACAGTGTGCGTCCGATCACGTGGGGTGAAAGGGGCACGGGGAGGTTCGCGTGATCCAACTGCCCGCGCCGGACGGGTTTGCGAAGCGCAGAGCCCGCATTCGAGCCCTCCCCTCGCCGATCCCGCGCACACCCGGCGCGCGGAACCGTGCCCTCCCCGCGCCGTGCGCCGGCCCGTCCCGCCGTCGAGCCCCCTCCCCCGCGCGCCCCGCTCACCCCGCCCGCCGCCCCGGCGCGCCGAACCGGCGCGGAGCCGCAACGCTGGACAGAGCGGCCCGGGCCGGGTTCAATGGCCCGAGAAGTTTGAACGACGTTCTAAACACCCCTGAGCGCCCCGAACGTCCGAGCACCCCCCGAGCCGCCCCCCCCACCTGCCCGAGGGGCCCGACGAGCCGCGAGCGAGGAACCGTGCGACTGACCCCCACCGAGCGGGACCGGCTGCTGATCTTCACAGCAGCCGAGCTGGCCCGCGCCCGCCGCGCCCGGGGCGTGCGCCTCAACATCCCCGAGGCCACCGCCCTGATCGCGGACACCGTCTGCGAGGCCGCCCGCGACGGCCGGCGCCTGGCCGAGGCCATCGAGGCCGGACGCAGCGTCCTGACCGCCGACGACGTCCTGCCCGGCGTCCCCGACGTCGTCACCGTCGTCCAGGTCGAGGCCGTGTTCGACGACGGCACCCGCCTGGCCGTCGTCAACGACCCCTTCAAGGGCGCCGGCTCGCTCGGCGACGAGGCCCCAGGCGGCGCGCTCGCCGGCGACGGCGCCGGCTACGACCCGGTCGAGGAGACGCTCCTACTCCCCGTCCACAACACCTCCGGGGTGCCGATCTCGGTCACCTCCCACTTCCACTTCTTCGAGGCCAACCCGCGCCTGGCCTTCGACCGCGCCGCCGCCTACGGCACCCACCTCGCCGTCCCGGCCGGCTCCTCCGTGCGCTTCGACCCCGGCGCCACCGTCGAGGTCGGCCTGGTGCCGATCGGCGGCGAACGCGTCGCCATCGGGTTCGCGGGCCTCGTCGACGGCCCCCTGGACGCCCCCGGCGCCAAGGAGGCCGCCCTGGCCAAGGCCCGCGCCACCGGCTACCTGACCGGCTTCGACGACTCGGAGGTGCCCTCGTGAGCCCGATCACCCCGCACGACTACATCTCCGTCCACGGCCCCCGCGCCGGGGACCGCATCCGGCTCGGCGACAGCGGCCTCATCGTCCGCGTCGAGTCCGACTCCCAGGCCCCCGGCGAGGAGTTCCTGGCCGGCTTCGGCAAGACCGCCCGCGACGGCCTGCACCTCAAGGCCGCCGCCGTCCGCGACACCTGCGACGTCGTCATCAGCAACGTCCTCGTCATCGACGCGATCCAGGGCGTGCGCAAGACGTCCATCGGCCTCGTCGACGGCCGGATCGCCGCCATCGGCCGCGCCGGCAACCCCGACACCCTCGACGGCGTGGACGTCGTCGTCGGCACCGGCACGACGATCGTCTCCGGCGAGGGCCTCATCGCCACCGCCGGCGCCATCGACACCCACGTCCACCTGCTCTCGCCGCGGATCATGGAGGCCTCGCTCGCCTCCGGCGTCACCACCATCATCGGCCAGGAGTTCGGCCCCGTCTGGGGCGTCGGCGTCAACTCCCCCTGGGCGCTGCGCCACGCCTTCAACGCCTTCGACGCCTGGCCGGTCAACATCGGCTTCCTCGGCCGCGGTTCGTCCTCCGACCCGGCCCCGCTGATCGAGGCCCTCGCCGAGGGCGGCGCCTCCGGTTTCAAGGTGCACGAGGACATGGGCGCCCACACCCGCGCCCTCGACACCGCGCTGCGCGTCGCCGACGAGTACGACGTCCAAGTGGCCCTGCACACGGACGGGTTGAACGAGTGCCTGTCCGTCGAGGACACCATCAAGGTGCTGGAGGGCCGCACGATCCACGCCTTCCACATCGAGGGCTGCGGCGGCGGACACGTCCCCAACGTCCTCAAGATGGCCGGCGTCCCCAACGTCATCGGCTCCTCCACCAACCCCACCCTGCCGTTCGGCCGCGACGCCCTCGGCGAGCACTTCGGCATGATCGTCTCCGCGCACGACCTCAAGGTCGACCTGCCCGGCGACGCCGCCATGGCCCGCGACCGCATCCGCGCCGGCACCATGGGCGCCGAGGACGTCCTGCACGACCTCGGCGTCATCGGGATCACCTCCTCCGACGCCCAGGGCATGGGCCGCGCCGGCGAGACCGTCCGGCGCACCTTCGCCATGGCCGGCAAGATGAAGGCCGAACTCGGTCCCCTCGACGGTGGGTACGGGACCACCGAGGGCGGCGACGACAACGAGCGCGTCCTGCGCTACATCGCCAAGCTCACCATCAACCCCGCCATCGCCCACGGGCTCTCCCACGAGGTGGGCTCGATCGAGGTCGGCAAACTCGCCGACATCGTCCTGTGGCGCCCCGACCACTTCGGTGCCAAACCGCAGCTCGTCCTCAAGGCCGGATTCCCCGCCTACGGCGTCGTCGGCGACCCCAACGCCTCCACCGACCGCTGCGAACCCCTGGTCCTCGGACCGCAGTTCGGCGCCCACGGCGCCACCGCCGCCGACATCTCGGTCGCCTTCGTCGCCCAGGCCGCCGCCGACGGCGCCTACCTCGACCGCCCCGCCGACGGCCTGCCCACCCGCCGCCGCCGCGTCGGCGTCCGCGGCACCCGCGGCATCGGGCCCCGCGACATGGTGCGCAACGCCCGCCTCGGCCACGTCGAGGTCACCGAGACCGGACTGGTCTCGCTCGACGGCTCGCCGCTGCGCTCCGAACCGGCCGACAGCGTCTCGCTCAGCCGCCTCTACTTCCTCTGACCTCCTCCCCCAAGGACCCCCTGATGACCACCCCCACACCCGCCTCCCTCGGCTACCGGATGCCCGCCGAATGGCACCCGCACGACCGCACCTGGATGGCCTTCCCCACCACCAACCCCACCTTCGACACCCCGGAGAACCTGCACGCCGGACGCGAGGCCTGGGCCGCGGTCGCCAACACCATCGTCCGGTACGAGCCGGTGACCCTCATCGTCAACACCGGGGAGAGCGCCGAGGCCAGGAAGTACGTCTCCGAGCAGGTCGAGATCGTCGAACGCCCCCTGGACGACGCCTGGATGCGCGACATCGGCCCGTCCTTCCTGATCGACGGCAAGGGCTCGCTCGCCGCCGCCGACTGGATCTTCAACGGCTGGGGCGCCCAGTCCTGGGCCCGCTGGGACAAGGACCAGCACATCGCCGAGCACATCGGCGAGCTGACCGGCGTCCGGCGCTTCGTCTCCCGCCTGATCAACGAGGGCGGCGGCATCCACGTCGACGGCGAGGGCACCGTGCTCGTCACCGAGACCGTCCAACTCGGCGAGGGCCGCAACAGCGACTGGACCAAGGAGCAGGTCGAGGCCGAGCTGCACGCCTTCCTCGGCACCACCAAGGCCGTCTGGCTGCCGCGCGGACTCACCCGCGACTACGACGAGTTCGGCACCCGCGGCCACATCGACATCGTCGCGTCCTTCGTGCGCCCCGGCGTCGTCGTCGCCCACGTCCAGCCGGACCCGGCCCACCCCGACCACGCCGTCTGCCAGGAGCTCGTCGCCATCCTGCGCGCCTCCACCGACGCGCAGGGCCGCCAGCTGGAGGTCGTCGAACTGCCCGCCCCCACCGTCCTGTTCGACGAGGACGGCGAGCCGGTCGACTACTCCTACATCAACCACTACGTGGCCAACGGCGCCGTCATCCTGTGCGGCTTCGACGACCCGCGCGACCAGGAGGCCGCCGACATCCTCGGCGAGGCCTACCCCGGCCGCACCGTCGAACTCGTCGACGCCCGCGGGATCTTCGCCAACGGCGGCGGCATCCACTGCATCACCCAGCAGCAGCCCCAGGCCTGACGGGACGCTACCGGAGCGGGGTGCGCACGCCCCGCTCCGGTAGCGTTCGGTCCCGCTGCGAACCACGACCTCCGCTGCGCACCGAGGGAGAGCACGACACATGGCGGACGCCCGCCCGCGCCGGCCGGCGCGCCCCCGCGAGGAGGTCTTCGCCACCGCCCGCGCCGCGATCGCCGAACACGGGCTCGCCAAACTCACCATGGCCGGGCTCGGCAAGCAGCTCCAGATGAGCGCCGGGCACCTGCTCTACTACTTCGGCAGCAAGGACCAGCTGCTGCTGGAGACCCTCCGCTGGAGCGAGGACCAGCTCGGTGCCCGCCGCCGCGAGGCCCTCGCCGACCACGCCCGCGACCCGTGGCAGCGCCTCGACGCCTACCTGCGGCTCTACCTCCCCGAGGGGCCCGGCGACCCGCGCTGGATCCTGTGGATCGAGGTGTGGGGCCGCTCCCCCGCCAGCGCCGAACTCCGCCAGGGCCAGCAGGACATCGAGGCGCCGTGGCAGTCCGACCTGGCGGGCCTCATCGACGAGGGCACCGCCGCCGGCCACTTCACCCCCGGCCCGACCGCCGACCGCGCCACCCGGCTCCGCGCGCTGCTCGACGGGCTCGCCGTCCCCGTCGCCCTCGGCCTCCCCGGCAGCCGCACCGACGAGGCCCTCGCCCACGCCACGGCGGTGGCGCGGATCCTGCTGCGGGCGTGACGTGAGGCGGGGGACCGCTTCCTACTCCGTCCAGACGGCGGCGGCCGTCCGGTCGTCCGCGTAGCCCTTCGCCCGGACCTGCACCTGGCGCAGGAAGTCGACCGTGCCCGGCGGGTGCGGGTGGGCCCAGTGCGAGGACAGGAAGTGGGCGACGGCCGGCTCGTCGGCGATCGGGTCCGCCAGGCCCGGCGTGCAGAGCAGCAGGATGTCGCCCGGAGTCGCCGGCACCAGCCGGAAGCGGAACGGCCGCGGCTCCGGCACCGGACCGTCCGCCGGCGCCGGCACGCCGTCCGGGTGGTGCAGCAGCCGGGCCGCGTAGGCGTCGATCCAGTGACCGGAACGCAGCAGGTACAGCCCGCCGGGGCCGACCCCGAACGCCGCCCGGTAGCCGGCCGCCGGGTCCAGCGACACCATCAGGCAGTGCAGCGACGCCGGGGACGGGCCGTCCTCCCCGCCCGGCGCCAGCGCCCGCAGCGGGGCCGCCGCGCCGGTGACCAGCCGCTGGAGGCCGTAGCGCAGCCGGTCGCGGGCGCCGGCGCGCAGGTCGGCGGCGAGACCGGCCCGGCTGCGGCCGATCGCGGCGGCCAGCTGACGGCAGGCCTCGCCGGCCGCGGTGCCGACCGCCTCGGGCGGCACGTCCTCGTCGGCCGTCGAACCGCCGTCGTCGAACCCGTTGCGGTCGAAGCCGCCGAGCACAGCGAGCAGCAGCCCGTCCGGGCCGTCGCCGAACCGCGTCACCAGCAGCGCGTCGCGCCGCGGCTCGCCCCGGTACCGGGCGGAGTCGCCGCGCACGGACACGGCCCGCAGGACGGCCGGACCGTACTGGGCGCCCTCCAGGACGGTGTCCGCCACGACGGACCCCAGCGAGCCCGGGTCCGCCTCCGGCACGGCCGTCGGCTCCGGCCCGTACGTCGGCGGGCGCT
Source organism: Kitasatospora sp. NPDC059747 (assembly GCF_042732955.1). NCBI lineage: Bacteria > Bacillati > Actinomycetota > Actinomycetes > Kitasatosporales > Streptomycetaceae > Kitasatospora > Kitasatospora sp. NPDC059747. The sequence goes on from NZ_JBHWGV010000055.1 coordinate 55,087, forward strand.
CCCCCACGTGCGGCACGGCGTCCGCGGCGGCGGCCAGCGGCGAGCGGGCGACGGGGCGGGGGGAGGGAGCGGGGGCGGGTTCGGGTTCGGCGGCGAGTTCGGGGGCGAGTTCGGGTTCGGGTTCCGCGGCGTGGACGACCTCCGGCTCCGGCTCGGGCGCGCGGACGGCCTCGGGCTCGGGGGCGGGGTCCGGTTCGGGGGCGCGGACGGCTTCCGCTTCCGGCGCGGGCGTGCGGGCCGGTTCCGGCTCGGGCGGAGAGGCGTGGACGGCCTCGGGCTCGGGCTCTCGTTCCGGTTCCGCTTCCGGTTGCGGCTCCGGCGCGGGTGCCGGTGCCGGTGCCGCGTCGACGGCGGGCCCGGCTTCGGACTCGGGCCCGGCTTCGGGCTCCGCGGCGGGCTCCGGCCGCACGTCCTCCGGTGCCGCTGCCGCCGCCTCGGGTGCGTCCGGCTTGTCGAGCGCGACGGGGCCCGTCCGGAAGTCCGGTGCCGGGAACTTGTGCGTCTCCGCCGACGGCGACGGCGGGGGCCACTCGACCGGCGCCGACACCGGGGCCGGGTCCGACACCGGGGCCGACACCGGGGCCGGGGCCGGGTCCGGCTGGCCGATCACGTCGAGCGCGGTGTCGAACCAGTCGTCGATGCTGTCCCGCGCGCCCGCGCCCGCGGGCGCCTCCGCCGCGGCCCCGGCCGCCGCCTCCGCCTGCTCGCCGGTGCGCTGCGGCGCGATCAGGCCCGCCGCCGTGTCGAACCAGTCGTCGACGCTGCCCGCGCCCGGGTCCGCCCCGGGGGTGTCCGGGAGGGTGCCCGCCGGGCCGTCGTAGACGGCGTCCCACCACCCGTCGTCGGGCCGGTGGGGCTGTGCGGGTGCACCCTGTTTGCTCATCTGGCGGCTCCTGGTCGGTCCGTGGTCGCGCCGCCCCCGGCGGGGCCGGACTCGACGTCATTGTCTCCAAGTGCAACGACGCTGTCCGGGTTTCGGCGACAACCGGACACCGTCCGCAACGTTCCCGGCCACCCCGTCCGCCCCCGCGTTCAGCACCGTTCCGTCCCTGCTTGCCGGAAGTGTCCGGAGCGGGTGTTTCCGTGCCGTTCGGTGCCGTTGGGGGCCGAAAATGGGGCCGGAGGAGGGGCATCGCATCACTCGTTCGGCTGATTAAATGTGCCCATGACCGCGTCGGCCCCCAGCTCGCCCCGACCGGGGAGGGCCGCACCGGCGGGCCGCCCGGCGGGTGTGCTGTGGATCCTGCTGCTGGTCGGGCTGCTGACGGCACTGCCCTGCTCGGGCCGGGCGATGGCCGCCGACCAGGGCTCCCCGGCGCCGTCCACCGTGACGGCGGTCACCACCGTCTCCGCCGCCTCCGGCGCCACGGAGGCCACCGCGGGCACGGCCACCGGCCGCACCGCCAAGCCCGCCGACCACCACCCGCACGTCGACGGACCGCGCCACTGGACCTGGTGCTCGGCCGACGGCCGTCCCCCGCAGCGGGACAACGGCTGCTCCAGCCACCCGTACTGCGGCCAGGACGCCCAGCTGCCCAACCCGCCGCCGCACCCGCCGCCGGTGGTCTCACCGCACGCACCGGCCCCCGAGGCGCTGCCCCGGGTCGCCCCCGCCGGACTGCTCGTCGGCCCGCACCCCGCACCCGATCTGCACGAACTCCAGGTGCACCGCTCCTGAGCGGAACCCGCCGTCCGCCACCGGACGGATCCGCCCTCCCCACTTCATCCGACCGCCGCCCCAGCCGGGCGCGCGGGGACAAAGGACAACCATCATGGGTTCCGCCTCCAAGCAGTCCAGCAAGAACAAGCAGCAGGGCGCCACCGACCGCCGCGCCCGGATCGCCGAGCTGCGCGCCGCCGAGCAGCGCCGCGACCGCCGCAACAAGATCATCGCGATCGTCGCCGCCTGCGTCCTGGTCGCCGGCACCGGCGGTGCCATCGCCTGGGTCCTCAAGGACCAGAGCGACAAGAAGCACGCCCAGGAGGTCGCCGCCAACGCGGACATCCCGGGCGTGAAGACCTTCGGCGACCTGAGCCGCAACCACGTCAAGGACAAGGTCACCTACCCGATGACCCCGCCGGTCGGCGGCGACCACAACGCGGTCTGGCTGGACTGCATGGGCCACGTCTACGACCAGCCGGTCGAGAACGAGCGCGCCGTCCACTCGCTGGAGCACGGCGCGGTCTGGGTGACCTACAACGGCAAGGCCACCCCGGAGGACGTCAAGACCCTCTCCGACAAGGTCAAGGCCACCCCGTACTCGCTCATGAGCCCCTACCCGGACGAGCAGGGCACCATCACCCTGAACGCCTGGAGCACCCAGCTCGTCGTCGACAGCGCCTCCGACCCCCGGGTCAACCAGTTCTTCACCAAGTACGTCCAGGGCAAGCAGACGCAGGAGCCCGGCGCCTCCTGCACCATGGGGCAGATGTGACCGCCGGGAAGCCCGTGACCCCCGGGGATCCGCAGGACGCCGACGGACCGCAGGACGCCGACGAACCGCAGGCCGTCGCCGCCCGGCCACGGCGCCGGCTCTGGTGGCCGGCCGCGCTGGCCGCCGCCGTCGCGCTGGCGCTCGGCGTGCCGGCCCTGGTGGCGAGCGGGACGTCGGCCTCCGGCTCGTCCTCGCTGACCGTCCCGGCGGACGGCTCACCCGAGGCCGGGTTCGCCCGCGACATGGCGACCCACCACCAGCAGGCGGTGGACCTGTCGTTCATCGTCCGGGACCGCACCTCCGACGAGCCGACCCGCACCCTGGCGTTCGACATCATCAACACCCAGGCCAACCAGCGCGGCATGATGATGGGCTGGCTCGACCAGTGGGGGCTGTCGCAGCACTCGCCGGCCAAGCCGATGGCGTGGATGGACATGGGCCACGACTACCAGGCCCACGACGGCTCGCTGATGCCCGGCATGGCGACCAACGCCCAGCTGGCGAAGCTGCGCACGCTCAGCGGCAGGGACGCCGAGGTGTACTACCTGCAGCTGATGATCGAGCACCACAAGGGCGGCGTCGAGATGGCCCAGGGCTACGTGGACCTGGCGAAGAACGACAGCGAGAAGCGGCTCGCCCAGTCGATGGTGGTCGCCCAGACCTCCGAGCTGGAGCTGATGACCGACATGCTCAAGGAGCGCGGCGCCGCCCCCGGCGTGCCCGCCTCCTGAGCCGCGTCCGCACGGCCTGACCGGCCAAGGGGTGCGGTGGGGACGACGGAATGTTCCG